>JAWOHI010000402.1:0-6657 GCA_046485255.1 Bacteroidales bacterium | reverse complement strand
GTCTGATGCTGTACGCGGGCAGGGCGCGAGAGATTCCCAAGCAGATTTTCGGTCTGAAGAGGCTTGAGGAGTTGTTGCTGTCCGTTGGTGATGCAGATGTGGCCGACGGGATCAGCAGTCTGCCGAAGCTTCAGCGATTCACTCTACGCGTGTACCCAGGGAAGTGTTTGGTGAGAGTGCCGCGCGATTTGCAGAGCGCAGGAGTGGAGTACTTGAGCCTGATCCGTGTGGAAGGGTTGGAACGTTATCTTCCTGGTTGATGAGCGTATGGCCGACCGCCTCACAAACTACGTGCCCTCCTGGCGCTCCTGCATCAAATGTGGCGCCTGTGTGGCGACCTGTCCGGTGGGGGTGGGGGTATTAGAGATGACAAGTTTTGGAAACTTGTCATCTCTATGTCTGTTATGCGGCAAATGCCAACTGGTTTGCCCGAGGGGAATCCCGACCCGATTGGTGGCTCTTCAACTTATGAATGCATACCGTGAGCACGCAACCGCTATATGATCCTTTCGTCCTGCTGTTCACCGCGGGATTCACGTTCACTGGCGTCTGGTTTATCATAAAGATAATCAGCTGGTTAGTCGGACTTTCGCTGGATGACCGACGATTGGTCCTGCGCGGCATCCTGTCGGTAAAAACCTGGCAGGCCGTCGTTGAGGTGGTGCAGGAGTCGCTGCTGCACCGGAAGATTTTCAAATCCGGATTCAGATTGGGATATATGCATATGAGCCTGGCTTTTGGCTGGTTTATGCTGATCCTGATCGGTAATGTCGAATCAACTTATTATACCGGCTTGATGTTCAAGCCGATCTATGTTTCCGTTTTCTGGCGCTTTTTCGATGCCGGCCCATCCTTCCCGCAGGCGGTCTGGACGCCCGGATTTGCTTTCTGGATGGACCTGTTCCTATTGCTGGTCCTGTCGGGGCTGACGCTGGCCATTATCAAGCGCTTCAAGCCCAGGGTTGTCGGGATGCGGCGGACCACCAGGCACCGGCTGCCTGACCGTCTGGCTATCTTGTCGCTCTGGATGATCTTCCCTATCAGGCTATTGGCGGAGAGCGCCACCTGCGGTGCCAGCGGCACGGGCAGCTTTCTCACCGGCTCCCTCGGGAACCTTATGGCCTCCTTCCTGCCCGTTGAATCCCTGGTCCTGCCATCCTGGTGGGCTTACTCCCTGGTGTTGGGGATCTTCTTTTTCTCGCTGCCGTTCACCCGGTACACCCACATTCCGGCCGAGGCGGTACTGATATTCCTGAGGCGCTACGGGGTTCGCCTTGTGCCGGAGTCGCCCGGGTACACCGACCTTTCCCTCCGCTCCTGCTCCTCCTGTGGCATCTGCATCGATGCCTGCCAGATCTCCCAGGCCGACCCCTTGCTGCCGGTGCAGAGCACCTATTTTGTCCGTTCGATGCGGTACGGGATTGGTTTAAACGGCACCGAGTGGGCCTGCCTCCAGTGCGGCCGTTGTGAGCAGTCGTGCCCGGTGGGACTCGAACTGATGCCGCTGCGACGTCTGAAACGGACCGACACGGGTATTGGAACAGGTGATGGGGTGACCAGACCGGTGAAAACAAACGGGTCAAGCGGCAGGGTGCTCTATTTTGCCGGTTGTATGACCCATCTCACCCCCGGCGTGATCAGGGCGATGAAGACGATTTTCGAGGCTGCTGGCGCCTCCTGGCGTTTCTTCGATGCCGACGGGCAATCCTGCTGTGGCCGGCCACTGAGGCTTGCAGGGCAGGCGGAAGGCGCTGCACGCCTGCGCGACCAGCTCCAGAGGGAGTTTTTGGCCGCCGGGGCTAACCTGCTGGTCACTTCCTGCCCGATCTGCTACCGGATATTCAAGGAAGAGTACCGCCTGCCCGGGATGCGTGTCCTGCACCATAGCCTGTATATCAACGAATTGATCGAGTGGAAGCGGATCCGGGTGGAGCAACAGCAGGGCGCAGCTACGTGGCACGAACCCTGTGAGCTGGGCCGCGGGTGCGGCGTGACAGCCGAGCCGCACCGGGTGCTCGAAGCCCTTTACCGGATTGACGCTACACCCGAAATTGATGGCTTATGCTGCGGAGGAAGCCTCGGAGCCCCGGGCCTCGACCCCGCCACCCGGAAAGCCGTGGCCCGAGGTGCGGCGGAACAGCTCACCATTCATAGGCCGGATGCCCTTCTGACCGGCTGCCCGATGTGCAAGAAGAGCTTTACCCCGGTGTCAACCGTGCCCGTCATCGATATCGCCGAAGCAACAGCCGCCGCCCTGGTCAGGGAGCATCCGGATCACCCCAGGATAAAGGAGAGAGAACCATCCATTGCTTTCAGGAACTCCTGATAATCGGCCGGCTGCCGCCGATGCAGGTAAAAAAGGAGCAAGCCCGTGATGGTCAGCTTCAAGCCGTTCTGCCTACTGGCAGCCTCCTCTTCCGTCATCTCACCCTGTGAGACACAATAAGCCCACCCTTCCCGGGTCAGCGTGTCAAAGAAGTTGTAAATCAGTTCGGTAGTAGGCTGCTTCTTCTCTATGTCCGATATCCGGGCAATGAAAAAGAGCTCAAATACACTCGGATACTGCATAAAATAGCGGATATAGGCCTCCGTGATCTTCCGTATCCCCGGTAAACCCGGCTCAACCGGCCCTGCCTGCTCACCGACAAACTCGCGGCATTCATCCTGAAAGTCTCGCACGCATAGAAAAACCAACTCCTGAACATCCTTGAAATAATTATACAAGGTGGCATAGGAATAGCCTGCCTTTTCGGCGATGTTCCTGACACTCAGATGTACCAGGCCTTCGCCCTTTAGGATCTCGCGGGTGGCCTGAATGAAATAGCCCCGCATCCGTTGCTCCTGGATCTCATTCTTAATCATTGTTTGCGCTATTAATAAAATTAACAGTGCAAATATAATTAACAATGTTAAATTTCCTAATGAATCTTGAAAATTATTTTTGAGATGACCGATTGGCTCGTGTGTACCTGAACAAGATACCAACCAGGCAGCCAATCAGAAAAGGACAGGCCAGGGGCCTGTCCCGTCAATTGCTGGATGGTGCGGCCTGCGGAGTCCAGCACCCGGATCGACAGAATCGGCTGGTCCGCTTCGATGATCAGCCGGTTGCGCACGGGATTGGGATAGAGACGAACGGCAGGCCCGGACTCGTTAAGGTACAGATCCTGGTCAATGCCGGTGTGGATCATTAACTGATGCACCCGGCTGCGGAGGCCGGGCAGGAGGGCATAGAGCTGATCGCCAGGGCAGAGGGTGGAGCACCCGTTCCGATGCCCGGCAATGACATCCAGGAAGGGATTGAGGGGGTGGGGGTAGGCTCCCAACGGATCGAGATGGTCCTTTTCCAGTTTCCAGGCGATGAGCATTTCTGTGGCCATCATCGCCATCCCCGGAGGCGGAGTTGCCTGATAATCACCTAGCAGGCTGATCCCCAAAGTTCCGGTATTGCTGGCGCAGAAATGGGCGCCAAGCACCTCGTCCTGTGGGTACGGACCGGGGTCTCTCCCCTTGTAAACCACGCCATTCGGGGCTACCAGGTAATTGTAGCCGATGTCCGACCAGCCCCTGACCTGGGTGTGATAGAGGTATATGGACCGGATGGCCGCCGTGTAATCGGTCACCTGGTTGGAGGTGGCCGTGTGGTGGATGATCACGTTCCTGACCCGGTTGAAAATTCGTTCATAGTTTGGATCGGGCAGGCCGGCCCTCCAAACCTGCTGGTCAACCAACGGTGGAAGTGCCAGATTAGTAGTCCATTCCGCTGTACCGGGATCTGGAGTTCCCGAGAGCAAGGCGTGATCGGCCGGAATCAGGAACAGCCCGACCAGACCCGTCAGGGAGCCTGGATTGATTTCCACAACCATCGCAGGCTCGGTGAAAAGCAGGAGGTGGCTGAAGGACGGGCCGCCTGGCTCGCCGTTTTCATCCAAGGTTAGGGGAAACGTATCGCGACCGGCCACCAGGAAGGCTCCGCTCCAATCCGCCACTCCGTCAACCCTGACGGCTGCGGCTGAAGCCAGCCGGGGTGCCTCGATGCGGATCAGGCTTCCGGTCCGTCCAGGTTCCGGCCTCCGGCGAAAATCCAACTCCAGCTGGTCAATGTATTGTGCAAGTCCCTGAACCGCAAAAGAAACCAGGAACAGACCCGTGATCCACTTTTTCATTAGGCAAAGGTAACAAAACCGCCCGGGCACCCCAACCCGGGCTGGCGATCAGAACCGCCTGGTCCGGAAATGGCAGTAGGGCGTACCGCCGGTCTTCCCGTAATAATCCTGATGGTACTCTTCGGCAGGCCAGAAGGTGGTGGCCGGTCTGACTTTGGTTACCACCTTGAGACCCTGTTTTTTAAGGATGTCTATCAGCTTATCAAGGATATCTTTCTGATCCTGTGTCAGATAGAATGCTTCGCTGAGGTATTGGGGCCCGATATCCGGACCCTGGCCGTTCGCCTGGGTGGGATCGTGTATTTCGAAGAACAGCCTGGCCAGCTCCTCGTAGGTGGTTTTGCCGGGATCATATACCACGCGGATGGCCTCCACGTGACCAGTGGTGTGGGCGCACACCTCCTTGTAGGTCGGATTGGCCTTGGTGCCTCCAGTGTAGCCCACTTCGGTGCTTATCACGCCCGGCGCCTGCTTGAAGTAGTGCTCCACGCCCCAGAAGCAGCCGCAGGCGAATATCGCGGTTTCTCTTTTACCTGGTTGATCCATTGGTTGTAACGGTTTAAAATTCAATGATATGGAATTGACGCAATGACGAACGTTCTTGCGGGTGAACCATTCCCCTTCAAACACGTGTCCGAGGTGGCCACCACAATTGGCGCACAGGATCTCGGTGCGCCGGCCATCGGAGTCGCGCTGCCGCTCCACCGCCCCGGGAATCTCATCGTCGAAGCTGGGCCAGCCGCAGTTCGAGTCGAACTTGTCTTTCGACCGGTAGAGCGGGGCATCGCACCATTTGCAGGAATAGATACCCACCTCTTTGTTATCCAGATATTTGCCGGTCCAGGGACGCTCGGTACCTTTGTGGATGATCACCCGCTTCTCCTCTTCGGTCAGCGGATTCCGTTGGCCCGACTGGGCGTTCAGGTCATCAGTCATCAGTAATGCGGTAATAAGTATGAATAATTTCGTTCTCATTGGGATTATATTGCCCTTTTGGAATATAACCCGTGCCTTTGAAAATTGTTTATCTTAACCCTCCTAAAACCAAAAACCTATGGGCGAAATTCTATTCAGGCAGAAGATCGGGCTTCCGCTGGTAACCTTTATAATGCTGGGATTCATGATCGGGGGAGGGGTGTTCGTGTACACCGGAATCGTGTATCAGTACACAGCCCAGGCGCTGCCCCTGGCGTACTTTCTGGCGGCCATCCCGGTTTTCATTGCGATGATGCCGCTGGCCCTCCTGGCCTCCACGATGCCGATTTCAGGAGCCAACTATATGTATGCCAGTCGGATGGTGTCGCCCGGACTGGCTTTCACGGGCGTTTGGGTTTATGCGCTGGCCTCCTTCGTAGGCCAGATCCCGCTTTACGTGATCGGCTGCTCGCGGTACATCGAATCGCTGGTGCCGGAGGTGAATGTCACCATTCTTGCCTTGGGGATCCTGACCCTGTTTTATCTGATTAATCTGCTGGGTGTCAAGATTGCTGCGCAATTTCAGGGGCTATTGATCCTTGTATTGGTCGGTGCCCTGATCGTCTTCATTTCGGGCGGCTTCGACGAGATCGAACCTGCGCGGTTTCAGCCGCTGCTGGAGACGGGCAGCGGCAAACTGATGCTCGGCATCGCCCTGTTGACCTTCACCTATTTCGGGGGCAACGGGGTCATCGAGCTTGGATCGGAGATCCGGAACCCGGGTCAAACCATTCCGAGGGCTTTCTATATCGCCTTCCCGCTGGTGATGCTGCTTTATGTCGGTCTCGCTTATGTGACCGTCGGCAGCGTCTCCGCCGATGAACTCAAGGGCGCGCAGGAGCCGCTGCTGGTGGCGGGACGATCCTTCCTCGGGCACGGACTTTACTACTTCTTCGTGCTTGGCGGAGCGGTGCTGGCCCTGCTGACCACCCTCAACTCCCTGCTGATCATCGGAACGCGCTCCCTCCTGATGATCGTGCAGGACAAGATGCTACCCCTCTGGATGGGAAGAATGACCCAGCGGAAGCAGGTGCCCTGGGTCCTATTCACGCTGATCTATGTACTCTCGTTCGCGGGCATCCTGGCCGGCTTCTCGCTCACCACGCTGGCATCGTATGCTTCCCTCGGCGGACTGGTGATCTTCGTGCCGATCCTGCTGGCTGCCTGGAGGTTCCCCGACCAGCACCCCGCACGCTTCGAAGCCCGGCCTTTCCGGATATCCAAATTCTGGCTCAGGGTGGCGGTGGCGGTCGGACTGGTGATGGTGCTCTTTTTCGGACTGATCATCCTGTACGACCTGAAAAGTGCCTTCAAGATCCTATTTTTCCTTATGTTTATCGCCAGCGGCTACCTGGTGTTCTTTCTCCGCAAACGATGGCTTGGCCGGATGGGGATGCCGCTGAAACCAAACGTTAAAGATCTGGATTTATGAAAAGAATGGTTAATAAACTGCAAATGAGTGGAATGAGGGTTGTCGTGGTTGTCGTGGTTGTCGGGGTTGTCGGGGTTGTCGGGG
>JAWOHI010000395.1:0-3367 GCA_046485255.1 Bacteroidales bacterium | reverse complement strand
CCGGTCGAAGGGCCTCCACGCTGCACGTTGATGATCACGAGCGGCAACTCCGTCATTACTGCCAGACCGATGGCTTCCCCCTTGAGGGCAAGGCCCGGGCCGGAGGTGCTGGTCACGGCCAGGGAGCCGGCAAAGCTGGCCCCAATGGCGGTACAGATCCCGGCGATCTCATCTTCGGCCTGGAAAGTCTTCACGCCCAAATCTTTACGGGCGGCAAGCTCTTCCAGGACCCCGGTGGCCGGGGTGATCGGATAAGAGCCGAGAAAAAGCTGTAGTCCAGCCTTTTCGGCAGCAGCGAGGACACCCCAGGCAGCGGCCGTGTTCCCATTGATGTTTCGGTATTTACCCTTCTCTATCTCAGCCGGCTTAACCCGGTAGTTGGTAGTGAAGGCCTCGATGGTTTCGGCATAATAGTAGCCGCTGTGCAGCACCTTGGTGTTCGCCTCCACCAGGATCGGCTTGGAGGCGAATTTCTTGTTAAAGAAGCTGATGGCGTGCTCCAGCGGGCGGTCGTAAAGCCAGCTGACAATCCCCAGGGCAAACATGTTCTTGCAACGAAGGATGGATTTCTGATCCAATCCGATGTCCTTGAGAGTCTCCCGGGTAAGGCCCGTGATCGGGGCCGAGATCAACTGGATCCCCTCCACCTGCTCCTCCTTGAACGGGTCGGACTTGTACCCGGCCTTTTCAATTCCTTTTACATCAAATGAATCCGAGTCATAGATAATGATACCGTCCGGCTTGACCCACCTGAAGTTGGCCTTCAGGGCAGCCGGATTCATCGCTACCAGGACATCACAGTAATCACCCGGCGTGTTGATCCGCGTGTGACCAAAATGGACCTGGAATCCTGATACGCCACCAACTGTCCCCTGCGGGGCCCGGATCTCGGCGGGATAATCCGGGAAAGTGGAAACGTCATTTCCGAACAAGGCCGACGTATCGGAAAACAGCGTCCCGGTCAGCTGCATGCCATCGCCGGAATCGCCCGAAAACCGTATCGCAACCTCTTCGATTTCAATTACTTTTGCCTCTTTGCTCATATCGGAATACGGAATTATTAATTCTTTGACAAACTTAAACAGTTTTATCAGAGGAAAATATGACAAATGCTTTAAGTATTTTTGCTGTCCGTTTTAAAACCCAAAAGGCTTAGGATATGGCACTTGTAAAATCAGTCAGGGGATTCACCCCCGTCATCGGCAGCAACTGTTACCTGGCCGAAACGGCGGTAATCATCGGGGATGTCGTGATGGGCGACGACTGCAGCGTCTGGTACAACGCCGTCCTGCGCGGCGACGTCAACAGCATACGGATCGGCAACAAGGTGAACATACAGGATGGCGCGGTCCTGCATACCCTCTACCAAAAATCCGTGGTCGAAATCGGGAATTCGGTCTCCATCGGCCACAATGCCGTCGTTCACGGTGCTAAAATCCACGACCGTGTCCTGGTCGGCATCGGGGCCATCGTGCTGGATCACGTCGTAATCGGTGAAAACTCCATCATAGCAGCCGGAGCAGTGGTCAAGGATTCCACCATCGTGGAGCCCAACAGCATTTATGCCGGCATCCCCGCCCGCAAGGTCAAGGAGATCGATCCCGCCCAGACGAGGGAAATGATCGACCGGATTGCCAACAACTACCTTTTCTATTCGAAGTGGTACGAGCCGGGAAGAGAAAAGACCGAAGACTAAAGATCCAGGAGGGGCTGGACGGGTGAAGGAAGATTAAGGCTTTCGAGCATCCGGGCCAGCGGGGCGGTGTCGCCGGTCGTGTAGAACCGATTGGGGATTTCACCGTCGCCTTTTTCTGTTAATTCGCTTATCTCCAATATTCTGCGCGTCTGCCTTGCGACGGCCGGCGCGGGATCGATGATCCGGACCCCCGGGGGGAGGATCTCCCGGATCACCGGGATCAGGAAGGGATAGTGCGTGCAGCCGAGCACCAGGTGGTCGATCCCCACCTCAATCATCGGCCTAAGATAACTTTCGAGCAGGGCCCGCGCCTCATCCGAGTGCGCCATGCCGCTTTCCACCAGCTCAACAAGCCCATCACCGGCCCTGACATGCACCCTGACCGACCGGGAATAGAGCCTGAAGGTCCGCTGGAAATGCTCGCCATTGAAAGTTTGCGCGGTGGCCAGCACCCCGATCTGGCCCGTGGCGGACTCCAGGGCGGCCGGCTTGACTGCGGGTTCCACGCCGACAAAGGGGATCGGGAACTCCTGCCGGAGCCTGCTGATGGCCGCACCGGTGGCCGTATTGCAGGCCACCACGATCAGGACGGCTCCCTTTTCGATCAGGAAGCGGCTAATTTCCATTGCCCTGCCGGTGATAAACTCCCTTGATTTGCTTCCGTAAGGGGCGTGTGCATTATCCGCCAGATAAACAAAGGACTCTGCCGGCAGCTCCCGTACCAGCTCCCGCCAGACGCTGAGGCCACCAACCCCCGAATCAAATACGCCGATGGTTTGCCGTTCCTTCATAAAAAAAATCCCTGCCCGGTGGGCAAGGATCTTGAATCTCTGATTGTCAACTATTTAAGTCCCAGCTTGGTCTTAACAAGCGGAAGAATGTCGTAAGCAGGATCTTCTGGGTAATAGAGGGCTGCCCCAGTCGAAATGTCCAGGATGTAGAGGAATTTATTCTCCTCAGCAACCGCCTTGATCGCTTTCTGTGCCTTGTCGATGATCGGCTGGAGAAGTTCCTGCTGCCTACGCTGCATCTCCACGTCACCGGCCTGCTGGAAATTCTGGATCTTCACCTGCATGTCATAAAGTTCGGCTTCCCTTGACTGGCGAACGAAATTCGACAGCGAATCGCGCTGCCTGGTATACTTCTCCAACGTATTGTTGTAAACCACATTCATTTCCTCAAGCGTCCTCAGGATCTCGTCCCGCTGCTTTTCGAGTTGTTTGATGGCCGAGTCCCTTTCGGGCATCGCGGCAAGCAATTCATCGGATTTGATCCACCCGATTTTGGTCTGGGCATTGAGGTTGATCCCGCTCATCAAAAAGATGGTCAACAGGGCGGTAACAGCAAAAAGCAGCTTCTTCATTTTTAATCTTTTATTAATATAAATTCCTAATAATGTGTAACTTAAAAACGGATGACAAAGATAGGAATTATTTCTGAATTCCAACTTTTTGCAACACCTCGTCGCTCTTGTCCAGCTTCGGATCGGTGTAAAGGAGTGTCGGGCCCGATGCCACGTCAAAAATGACGGCATAGTTGCCTTCAGTAGCCAGGGTCTTGATGGCATTGAACACGTCATCCTGTATCGGTTTGACCAGCTCCTGCCTTCTCTTGTAGAGCATTCCTTCCGGCGCGAAGTACTTGCGCTGCAGTTCGATGATCTCCTTTTCC
>JAWOHI010000318.1:0-4633 GCA_046485255.1 Bacteroidales bacterium | reverse complement strand
TATTCGGGGATCACCCCGGCCAGCAGGACACGATTGCGGGTGATGGTCTTGCCGTTCTTGAGCCAGAGGAAGCGGAGCAGTTTCCAGATATTCATCCGGCCATCGAATTTGGCCAGCACCTGGTTGATGTCGGGGAATGTGACCACCATCGCAATAGGTCGGTCATCCTTGTAGGCAAACCAGATGAAATCCTCCACGATCACCGGCCTGGCGCCCTCGATCACCGATTCGAGGTCCTTGACGGTCATCGGTTCGAAGCCTTCCATATAATCCTGCCAGGTGGTGTTGAATATCTCGACCAGGTCGGCAATGTATCGGGCCGAATGCTTTTTCTCATAATGCCGGTAGGAGTACCCGGGCCTGGTGGAAAGATATTCGGCGAACTTGATCATCCGCTCGGGCCATACCCGGGTCAGGTCGATATGGTAGGAGAACTGTTGAAAGTAATCCTTGAAACCATAGTTTTCAAACAGTTTCTGATAGTAGGGCTTGTTGTAGGGCATTCCGTATCCCTGCTTCACAAACCCTTCGACGAGTACGCCCCAGTAAGAGAAGTTCTCCCCGAAATTGATACTGCCGTCCATCGCTGCCATCCCCCGCTCCTTCAGCCACTCGCGCCCCGCGTCGAACAGGGTGTTGGCCGCCTCCTGATCATCGATGCACTCGAAAAAACCAACCCCGCCGGCTTTGGGGTGTGACTTGCGGGCCTTTTTATGATCCACGAAGGCGGCGATCCGCCCGATCAGTTGGCCTGCATCATTTTTCAGAACCCAGCGGATGGCCTCCCCATCCAGGAAGCAGGAGTTCTTTGCGGGATTGAAGATATTCTCAACCTCCAGGTCCATCGGGGCGATCCAGTTGGGATCATCCCGGTAGATCACCCGGCCCACCTCGTGAAAAATGGTGGCACCGGTCTCCTTGGCAATGGGGATCAGTTTCATACTCTTTTGGTTAGTTACTATTCAGGTGCTGGTACATCCTCACTTAAAAATGGTGAAATTTACGGAAAACACCAAATCGGTCCGCTTGAGCGGTTTGTGGAAAATTTTTCTCGCAAAATCGGAATAACCTTCCGGTTTTGAAGGAAATTATTTAAATTTGTGCCCGCTAAATGGTGGGAGTAGTTCAGTAGGTTAGAACGCTGGATTGTGGTTCCAGAAGTCGTGGGTTCGAGTCCCATCTTCCACCCAGATAACAATCCCTTCGATAGGAAGGGATTTTTTTTATGAAGTCGCCAAGAGCATTAATGTACGGCGGGATCACGCTCGCGATGATCTTCTGGGCCCTCTCATTCATAGGGTACAAGTTTGCTTATCGCCATTTCGAGCCGATGGCCCTGGTCTTTTTCAGGCTGGTGCTCGCCACCGGTTTCCTTTACCTCCTGATTCGCCTGCTCGGGCTGTCGGAGCGGGTAAGGCGGGCCGACTGGGGCCGTTTTCTCCTGCTGGCCTTTTTTGAGCCGCTGCTCTATTTTCTTGGGGAGAGTTATGGAATGACGATGGTCTCCTCCACCACCGGTGCGGTGATCGTTAGCACCATTCCGCTGCTGACTCCCGTGGCGGCCTGGCTCCTCTTCGGGGAGAAGGTGAGCTGGCTCAAGGTGGTGGGTATCTTCATCAGCTTCGTGGGGGTTTGCCTGGTAATGATCGGACGGGGTTTCCAGCTCAACGCCCCGCCGCTGGGGGTTGCCCTGATGTTCGTGGCGGTCCTGTCGGCCGTGGCCTATTCGGTGGTAATCGTGGACCTGGCCCGAACCTACAAGCCCACCACCCTTATCCTGATGCAGAACCTTTTGGGATCGATCTATTTCCTGCCGATCTTCCTGCTGACCGACCTGCCCGAGACCCTGGCGATGAACTTCTCCTGGGAGTCCCTGATGCCCCTGCTGTTCCTGGCAGTCTTTCCCTCGTCCCTCGCCTTCATCTTTTACACCCACGCCATCCGGGAGATCGGGATCACCCGGGCCAACGTGTTCACCAATTTCATCCCCGTCTTTACAGCCATCTTTTCGTTCTTCATCCTGGCTGAAACCTTCACGGGCACCAAGATCCTCGGCATCCCGGTGGTTTTGGCCGGACTGATGCTGACGCAGGTCAGGCTGAGAAAGAGTGCATCCTGACCATCCGGAGCATACGATTTGGCCTGGTCGATCCGTTAAGCCAGATAATATTGGATAATATTGTTAATTTCCCGACCGTGAAACAAGTGGCGATCTTCCTGTTGAGCCTGACGGCCTTGCTGGCCCATTTCCGCGACGGGAACGGGCAGAGCGGCGGCCAGGCGGTTTACCAGGTGCTCAACCTCCCCCCGTCGGCTCGTGCGGCCGCTTTGGGCGGGTTTGTCATCGCCTCGCCCGATAACGACCCTTCCCTCTCCTATCATAATCCGGCCCTTTTGAATGGGGGGATGCACAACCAGATCAGCCTGAACTACTCCAACTACCTGGCCGACATCCAGTACGGGTACCTTGCCTATGCCCGTGACCTGGGGAAATGGGGCACGGCGGCAATCGGGATGCAACATATTAATTATGGACACTTCACCGAGGCAAATGAATTTGGAGATATTCTCGGTTCCTTTTCGGCTGCCGAGTACGCCCTGAACCTCTCCTACGGATACCGCATCGACAGCCTGATCACCATCGGGGCCACCATCCGGCCGATCTATTCGGTTCTGGAGCGGTATGTTTCGTGGGGCCTCTCCAGCGACCTGGGCGTTCAGCTCCACCGGCCGGAGAGCCGGCTTGCCCTGTCGCTGGCAGCGCGGAACCTGGGGTGGCAGTTGAGCACCTACGCCACGCCCGAGCGCGAGCCCCTGCCGTTGGAGATAATGGCCGGGATGAGCTATCAGCTCCGCCACGCACCGTTCAGGCTCCATCTGACAGCCCGCAACCTGCAGAAATTCAACCTGAGGACCACGGCCGGGCAACTTAATCCGGATGACGGGTTCCTCGATAAGGCAGGCCGGCTGGTCACCACCAGCCTCGACCACCTGGTCGCCGCCGTGGAGTTTATACCGGGCAACCTCATCGCCCTGCGCATCGGATACAGCTTCCTGCGCCGGTCGGAGCTCGGGATGGCCGACTACCGGGGCACTGCCGGATTCTCCTTTGGCGGCGGGGTCAACATCGGGCGGATCGGCCTCAACTATTCGCTGGCCAGTTTCCACCCGGCAGCCGTCAGCCATACCCTCTCCCTCCAGATCGGATTGGGAAAGTGAATAATCAATTCTTACCCTAAACCCAAATGAATATCATCATTGCCATCGACGGGGTCTCATCGAGCGGAAAAAGCACGGCCGCCAAAGATGTGGCGCGTGAACTGGGCTACACCTATATCGATTCGGGGGCGATGTATCGCGCCGTCACCCTCTTCTGCATTCGTGAAAACCTGATCCGGGAAGGAGTCGTGGACGAGGAAAGCCTTCAGGGAAAAATCACCGATATTCATATCGAATTCAGGATCAACGAATTATTGGGCCGGCCCGAAACCTTCCTGAACGGGCAAAACGTGGAGGATGAGATCCGTAATCCCGCCGTTGCCGCCCTGGTCAGCCCGGTCAGCAAGATCGGCTTCGTCAGGGAAGCGATGGTGAGGCTTCAGCGTGAGCTGGGGCGTGACAAGGGGATCGTGATGGACGGGCGTGATATCGGAACGGTGGTTTTTCCGGAAGCGGAGGTGAAAATCTTCCTCACCGCCTCGCCGGAGGTAAGAGCCCGCAGAAGGTATGATGAACTGATAACCAAAGGGTTGGACGTTAACTACGAAGATATCCTCCATAACCTGCAGGAGCGTGACCGGATTGATTCCACCCGCGAGATCAGCCCCCTGCGCAAGGCCGACGATGCCATCGAACTCGATAATTCGGAGATGAGCCGGGAGGAGCAGAAAGCCTTCATCCTAAAACAAGTCGAAGCCCGGAGGTAGCGAATCAATCAGCCAGGGCCCTGCCCTTCTCAAAATCGTAGAAGGTCTTCCTCATAATGTCCGAGAGCAGCATCTTGTAATTGATGTATGCATCCAGCCGGGTGTTGTAGGCATTATTGAGCCGTTCACGCTCCAGGGCCATCGACTGGCTGTCGATCTCGCCATTGGCATAACGCTGCCGGGAAATCTCGAAACTCTTTTCGGCCACCAGCACATTCTTTTCAAGCAGTTGAAGGCGGCGCAGGCTGCTGTGCAGCCGGTCGACCTGGGTGCGGATATCCCTTTCGATGGAGACCCTGCTCTCTTCCATCTGCAGCTGGTTCCGCTTCAGGGTGGAGATGGCCGAATGTACCCTTGCCCTGTTGGCTCCCCAGTCAATGATCGGAATCGAGGCGGTAAGACCTACTCCAAAACTTCCGGGACGACTGGTCAGGTTTTGCCAGGTCTGGTCGAAAGTGCCGCCCACCGGGATTGAACGCGGGTCTTTCCCAACCCCTATGAAATTATAATTCAGCAGGATGTTCCCGCTCGGAAGGCCTTGGGCACGCTGCCGCCTGACTGCCATCTCCTGGATTTCGATGGCGATCTCATTTTCGCGCAACTCCGGCCGGTGGTTCATAGCCAGGTCGACCGCCTTTTCCACATCCACCAGGACCGGCTGATAGGTCAGGTCGCTGCTCACAATGACGCTGTCGCGGAGGCTGATC
>JAWOHI010000363.1:0-4146 GCA_046485255.1 Bacteroidales bacterium | reverse complement strand
GACAACTCTATTTAAACTCCAACACCCTCTCCCCAATCCCCGCCGAAAATTCCGACCCTCCACCTTTCCCGGGGTGATTCAGCTCCATGGGGGAGGGTCCAACCCACTCGCTCTGCCGCCCCCGGATCCGGATCCGGCCGTCGGATGAAAGGGTAACCAGCGCCCAGAGCGGATCCCTGTAAGGTGCCGTGTATTGGATGTGCGGATATTGCTGGTGAACCGAATCAGGATAGCTCGCGTGTGCCCATTTGTCGCCGAGCCAGTCGTACGACATCGAATTGACCTGGATAAACCAGATCCCGTTGATCTGACGGGCTTGATCGGCATGGTCGTGACCGTTGAAACAGGCGACAACCCTTCCGGCAGGGTTATCCCGATTGGACTCGGAGAGAAGTTCCAGTATCTCGTCCGAATTGTCAATGCCACTGTTCAGCGGCTGGTGGCTGAACAGGATCGTCGGGAATTTTGCTCCGGCCAGATCTCTTCTTAACCACTCCTGCTGCCGCTTCCCGATGTGCCTGGAATACCCCGGCAGCCGATCGGGGGCCGGATTGACATCATTGGCATCCAGCACCATAAAATGAAACGGGCCGTGGTTGAAAGAGTAGTAGCGGTTAGGCATCCCGTAAAAAGAAACAGTGGAATCACGCGTGAACCCGCCGTCCGTGTCGTGGTTGCCGAGAACGTGGTGCCGGACACCGGGAAATGAGTTCCAGATATCCAGAAATCCCCGGTTTTTATCAACCGGTTGGCAAAAATCACCCAGCTGGATGATAAAATCGGGCTGGATCGTGGTCATCTCCCTGATAAAGGCCCCCAGCCGCTGGTCGGCATCGTGCATGATGTCCTTATGCACATCGGTCATCATTCCAAACCTGACAACCTCAACCGGTTTTTCCTGCATAGATTTGTAAATCCCGATCACCTTGTCGAAATCCCATTTCTCTTGCTGGGGTTTTCGGATTTCGACCTCGATCTCGGGGATGGGTGTGGCCAGCGGCCGGTTATCCGGAAGATGGAGTACGATTTTGGAGGGCTTATCACGCACAGGAGCTTCAAACCGGATCTCGACGCCTTTGGAAGTTCCTGTGGCAGTGAGCGATATCTCCCCGAACCAGGTGGGCAGGTTTTCAATCCGGATCTGCTTGCCATCGGCAAGCCACCAATCGGGCACCGCCTTGAGCAGGTGCAGTTCATCGCCCTCCTCGTGTACCAGCATATGTCTCAGCATGATGGCATAGTTGCAGGCTCCGGTCACGTGTGGGATGGTGTTGCCCCAGGCGGTCTGCTGCTTGTAAAATATCCCTTCGGGAAACGCATGCGCCGCGGTTGAATGGAGGAGATACCAGTAGAAATCCTCCACCACACGTTCATCGTTGCCGAGGACGAGATCGGCCATGGTCGTGTAGGCTCCCATATAGGGATGGATCACATCGGGAAGGCCCATCCACCGGATGGTTCCTTCCACATATCCGCCACCGAAATCCTCACGAAGGAACCGGATCAGTTCCGAGATGCGCGGATCGGTTTTTGGGAATATCGGAGTGGGCCACAGTGTTTCTGTGTTGCCCCAATGCGTGCCGACGAGTTCCCAGCTGGGCGGATAGTGACCAAGCCCGTTTTTTGCCATTGCCCGGTCAATCGCATCCCGGTATCGGTTCGCTTCTTGCTCTAATTCAGCTGATTCCTCAGCCTTGCCGAGGATTTTGGCCGCATCGGCCGTGACCAGCAATCCACGGAGGTTCCAGAAATCGTAGCCGACGATATGGTTCTGCCCAGCCCACAGGAATTCCCCGTCGGCCACGGCTTTCGGCAGGAGACCGGGAAATTCCGGATCATTTTCGGTATCCTTTAGTGTTCGGATCGTCCATTCCGCTGCCCTGCGCATATCAGGATAAACGCGTTCGAGAAAGGACCGGTCGCCCGACATTTTGTAGTAGTTCCAAAAAACCCACAAAGCCTGGCCGTTGGCATCGAACTGACCGGTATGGGATTCGAACCGGCCATCCTCGCGTTGTCTGGGGAGGTACAATTCGATGGATTTGCGTGCAGCCTCCCACATCCCCGCCTCCTCCAGCTCCATAACCTGGTAGCCGCCGTCGCGGATATAAAATTCATCGTAGAACCCTTCGCCTCCGCGCACCTCTCCCATGTCGTTGGCGATCATCTGGCAGATATGTGCCGCTTTGAGTGCATCGGTGGCTTTCGGATCAGGGACCTCAATGTGCGCAATTTCCTTCATCATTCCACCCCAGAAGTCGATGGTCCTCTCGAGCCAGATCCGATAATCCGACTGAAGCAGTGCCGCCGGATCCTGGATCCTGAAAAATGGATATCGCGCCGCCTGTTCCAGGATTTCGCCGCTTGCAAGCAGCTTATTGACAAAATGATCCCCGTTTACTCCAGATGGATTTTTCCTGATGCTCATCCTGGCCGGAGCGGGTGCATCGGAGGCATTGGTAATCCTGTACTTGATCCAGACCGTAAAGTTTTCACCTTCTGTTGGCCAGGAAAACGCTTTTTGCCAATCTTTTAAGTCAGGCATAGGGGTAGCCCAAATGGTGAATTGATAAAGGACGCCTCCTTCTTCGGCTTGGATCAGGAAGATCGGCATATACCCGTCGTACGCCAGCTTGCCGTTTTTCCGGCTAAGCGGGTTGACGCCATTGCCGTACCGGATTTCCACGGTTCCGTTGGATTCATCCAGGAAGATTGTATTATCCGGGCTGATGCGGGCTCCGCGGGGATAATCCTTGAGGCCGGCCACATTCCAGTTGTTGATGAAATAGTCGAATTGGGCCGGTTCCTGGCCGGGGCAGGCCAGGAGGCTGATTGTCAGGAGGGCCAGCAGGGAGAGGGGGGATTTCATTTAATATAGAGTTGTCAACTCTATAAAGTTGTCAACTTTTTTAGGATTCCGTAATGCTTTGCAGTATAATAATTTACACTAACTGAACAATTGAATTTTCACCTAAGATGAATGTTAAGTAATTGGAAATTAGTAATTTAAATGAAACAGTTGTCAACTATGATAAGAGTTGACAACTGTTAGTTGTAACCGGCAGATATAGAGAAACATATTAGGGCAAAAAATGAAAAAACCAACTTCGTACCCTTTGTTAACTGTTTTTATATTAGGATATTATGGAAATGCCAAGTAAGTTGACAAGTCTATAGAGTTGACAACTCTATTTTCACCCTCAAATCCTTACTCGACCCCCCCACCATCAGCGTGAATACGCCCGGCTCCACCATCGGCCGGAGCTCCTGGTCAAGCATCGTGAGCAGATCCGGGGTGATGTCGAAAGTGACGGTCCGGGAGGCGCCGGGCTCGAGGTATATGCGCTGAAAACCCTTCAGCTCGAGCACCGGGCGGGCCAGCGAGGCGTACTCATCACGGATGTAAAGCTGTACCACCTCCTCACCAGCCACCGGACCGCTGTTGGTGATCCGGACGGAAAGCTTCGCCGCCTCACCGGCCTTCACCGGGTTGTGATCGAGCCGGATATCGGAGTACCTGAAGGTCGTGTAGCTCAGGCCAAAGCCGAACGGGTACAACGGCTGGCCCGTGAGGTTCAGGTAGTCGTCGCCCCGACCGGTGGGCTTGTGGTTATAGACCAGCGGGCACTGGCCTTCGTGGACCGGGAAGGTGACCGGCAACCGCCCGGCCGGGTTGTAGTCGCCGAACAGCACCTCGGCCACCGCCTGGCCACCGGCCTCGCCGGGGTACCAGACATCCAGCAACGCGCCCACCTCATCGAGCCAGCCCGACATCGTGACAGCACTGCCCCCGACCAGCAGCACCACAACAGGCTTGCCCGTGGCCGCCACCCGCCGGATCAGCTCCTCCTGCCGGCCCGGTAGCCCCAACAGGGCCCGGTCGCGGAACTCGCCCTCCTCAATACCCGCCACTACGATCGCCAGATCGGCGCCGGAAGCCAGCGCAATAGCCTCGGCCAGCGCGGGATCGGAGGGCCTGATCCCGTAATCCCACACCAGGCTGAACCAGGCATTCCCCGCCGGCTCATAATAATCAACCCGGATATCATATACCCTCCCGGATTCAAACCGGTAGGGAACCGTAACCACCTCGCGCGTCCGCTTGACCCAGTTGTCAATCACCAGCTCGTCGCCGATATACAGCCG
>JAWOHI010000314.1:0-5825 GCA_046485255.1 Bacteroidales bacterium | reverse complement strand
GGCCAGGGCCGAACTCACCGCTGAGATGGTGAAAAGCACCGAGGTGATGATCAGCGTGCTTTTCCGGCCAATCCGGTCACTGACCGGTCCGGCGAGGGCATTGCCCAACATCGCGCCCAGGATCAGGCAGGAAACCGACCACCCAAGCTGGATGTCGTTCAGCACGAAATAGTTCTTGATGAACGGCACGGCTCCAGAGATCACCGCGCTGTCAAACCCAAGAAGAAAGCCTCCCAATGCCACGATCAGCGCGGTCAGGACCGTATATCTCCTGTTGTATTTCATCTGGTCTTTTACTGGGTATCGTTAATATCCGTCATTCTGCTTGAAAGCTCCTCCGGACAGGTCAAACTCCGTCTGGGGGATGGGAAGGAAGCCTTTGGTTGCCGTATTGAATGTCATATCGAACAGCGACTGGTCCCCGACGTACTTGGGTCCTCTGATCCCCGACTGGGTGAGTTCCCTTGCGGCCGTTGCCAGTCCCTGCCTTAAAACATCATAATAGCGCAACCCTTCCAGCGAGAGCTCCAATCTTCTTTCCTTCAGGATGTTGTCAAGCGTTGCAGGCACGGAACCCAACCCGACTCTTTGCCTCACCCGGTCGAGGTACTGCTGTGCACTCCCGCTGCCCAGTTCGGCAGCCATCAGCAGGACATCGGAAAACCGGATCACCCGGTGGTTGCAGGTGCGGTTCAGTTCAAACTGACCATCGGAGCCCCAATGCTCGGCATCCGAGCTGTATTTCTTTGAAAAATATCCGGTATGCTGAAATCCCTTAACCAGCTTACCATCAAGCTCCTCCTCCCTCAAGACGGTATATTGGAAACGCGGATCGTCTTTCAGGTCATTCACCAGTTCCTGGCTGACGGTTCCGAAGCTCCAGCCCCGGTTCCATTTTTGGGAATTGGTCACCCGGGGACCGAACATCTGGGCGCTCAGGTTGCCGTTACCGCCCCTCACATAGTTCCAGTCCCACCAGGCCGGCGTATCCCCATAGGAGATCTCAAAAACCGATTCCACGCCAAATTCACCCACCAGCTTGAAATTATCCTGATAGTTGGCAAACAGGTCGTGCCCGCTGTTTGCGATCAGGTCCTCCAGGTATTCCAGTGCCTTGGCCCTGTTTACCACCGTATTCCCGGCCTGGAGCTCGGCTCCGTAAACGCCGTTATAGAAGAGGTAAACGCGTGCAAGCAAGCCTTCGGCAGCCCATTTGGTGATCCTGCCCGCCTCCCGTGGCTCCAAGCTAACAGGCAGATCCTGAATGGCTTCCACCAGGTCCAGGGCTATCTGGTTGTACACCTCCGCCGGAGAATTTTGCTCCTGCCGATATTCGGATGGACCCTTGATGGTTGCCGTGAGGAGGGGGATATTTTCAAAATAGCGGACCTGTTCAAAGTAGTAGTAGGCTCTCAGGAACTTCGCCTCTGCAATCGTACGCTTCTTGAAGTCGTCCGTCGCGTCAATCTGGCCGATCACCTCCAGGAACAGGTTGGCCCGGTAGATGCCGAGGTAGTTCTTGATCCAGATGGATCGCACGATCGTACTGGAAGTTGGGATATTAAACGTGTTCAGTTCGTTCTCATCCTGCCCGTCGTTGGCGTCAGCTCCGCCCGCAAAGGCGTCATCCGACAGCACGTCGGAAACCAGGATAATGGGAGCCCAGGCCACACCCGGGGTCGACTGGTAGGTCAACACGTCGTAAATGGCGACCAAGGCCTGGATGGCATCTTCCTCATCCTCGTAGAAATTGGACGAAACCTCCCGGTCAAGGGGTTTGAGATCCAGAAAATCCTCACAGGATGCCAGCATCACCGCTACCAGGGCGAAGAGTCCGATTCTATATGATAAAGTCTTCATTTTCATCTCCTTTCCAATTAGAACGTGATTACGGTTCCCAGGCGTACCGTCCTGGCGTGTGGATAAATCCCGCGGTCGATGCCGATGTCGAAGGAGCTCATAGCCCCGATCTCAGGGTCGGCTCCGGTATAGTTGGTCAGCGTCAGCAGATTCTCAAAAGAGAGATAGAATCGCCAGGCCGCTGCCCCAACTCGGCTGAGGAGGGATACCGGCAGTGAATACCCCACCTGCAGGTTCTTTATCTTGGTATAGGAACCATCTTCAATGTACAGGTCAGATACCCTGTAGTTATTGTTCACGTCGATCCAGGTGTACCTTGGCTCGTGGAAAGAGGTCCCCTCTCCGTTCCATCGTTCGAGGATGGCCGTGGTCCGGTTGGTATTCCGGAGATCCTGCCTTTGACTTCCATTGAAGATCTGCTGGCCATAGGCTCCCACGATCAGGGTCGAGAAATCGAAATTCCGGTATTCGAGGGAGAAATTGAACCCGAGGGTCAGGTCAGGGGTGGGATTCCCGATGAAGGTCCGGTCCTCGTCATTGAGCACCCCGTCTTCGTTGACATCGACGAATCGGACATCACCCTGGACTGCGCGGGGCTGGAGGACCTGGCCCGTCGTTCCGATATGCTGGAAGATTTCAGCCTGGTTCTGGAAAATGCCATCAGTCTTATATCCCCAGAAATAGGCTATCGGCAAGCCCTCTTCCGAACGGGTAACCATTCCGGCTACCGCCCAGGTTGCTCCGGGCAGGACCTTTTCATCATTACCGATATGGGTCATCTTGTTCTGGTTGTACGCGCTATTGAACCCGATCGTATAACTGAGATCATTGACCACGTGGCGCCATTTGAGCACCAGCTCAACGCCCCGGTTCCTGACGCTGCCGACATTGGCAAACGGCGGATCGTTGCCCACGTGGGCAGGTATGGGTATCCTTTCGAGCAATCCGCTGGTTACCTTGTTGTAGAAATCAAGAGTGGCCGTTAACCGGTTGTCAAAGGCCCCCAGGTCGATGGCGATATCGGTCTGGGTTGACTCCTCCCAGTGGATATCCGCATTCTCGATATAGGCAGGGGAAGCTCCGACCATCCGGCCACCGCCAAAGATATAGCCCCGGCTCTTATCCATTAACGAGAGGTATTGGTAATCCCCAATCTCCTGATTACCATTCACTCCCCAGGAAGCCCGTAACTTCAGGAAGGTGATGGCATTTGAAACGGGGAAGAATCCCTCATCGCTGAGCAGCCAGGAAAACCCGACTGAGGGGAAAACGCCAAACCGCCTGTTCGATCCGAACTTGGAAGATCCGTCTCTCCTGACGATCCCGGTAAAGGAATACTTGTTCTTGAAATCATAGGTTACACGGGCAAAGTTGGACAGCAGCGAGGAGTGGGCGGCTCCGCCATAGGCTGTCCAGGCCGTATCGGTGGCCATATTCAGGTAGACGTGGTTGGGGTCCGTTATCGGCACCTTGGCATTGAACCCGCCGAGATCTTCATAGTTGAATTTACTCGCCGTCATCCCCAAAAGGGCCGAAAAGTTATGATTGTCAATCTGTTTGGTGTAAGCCAGTGTGTTCTCCGCCTGCCAGGTGAAATAACGGTTGATGCTTTTGGAGACCGAGGTCTTTTCGACATTCAGTTGGGCGCCATTCAGGAAAAACAACGGCCTGTGGGAGTCATTCAACACATAGGCGAGATCCACTCCCAGGCTTGACCTGAACTTCAGTCCTTCGATCAGCTCCAGCTCACCGAAGACATTGCCGACCACCTTGTCCACGCGTGACTGTCCGGTATTGATCTCCAGAAGGGCAAGGGGATTAACGACCTCAGCGCCGACATAATTGGAGATGCCGTAAACCCTGCCCTCCTTATCCTTCACCACCGGCTCATCGGAATAGGGGTAGGTGCTCAGGATCAGCTCGTCCTCCTCGAACAGGGGAGTCAGGGGGTCCATATTCAGCGCCGAGCTGTATGGGCCGTTGAACGATTGGTTGCTGGCAACGCCCCGTCGGGTAATGTGTGAGTAGGAGAGATTGTTGCCGAAACTGAAGTTTTTGGTGACCTGATGCCTGGAGTTCAGCCTTCCGGTTATTCGGTCGAATTGCGATTTCGGGCCGCCAATGATTCCCTCCTGTGAAAAATAGGACAGGGAGGAGGAGTAGGTGGACTTGTCATTCCCTCCGGATACCGAGAGCTCGTGGTTTACCATCGGCGCATTTTTTTGGAACAGCGCATCCTGCCAGTTGGTATTGTGGCGGGGGATTTCATTGAGATCGAACGGTTCGGGCAACTTTGCATTCCTGGCCCCTTCGTTCATCATCATCATATATTGCTCTGAATCCAGCATTTCCAGCTTTTTTGAAGCATTCTGGATTCCCTGGTAGCCGGAATAGGTCACGTTCATCTTGCCTTTCTGGCCGCTTTTGGTGGTGATCAGGATGACTCCGTTGGCAGCCCTTGCACCATAAATGGCTGCAGAGGCAGCATCTTTCAGCACGTCCATTGATTCAATGTCTCCCGGGTTTAAGAAATCGATCCCCCCAACAGCCATTCCGTCAACGATATACAAAGGCTCGGCATTGCCTGTGGTGCCTGCGCCCCTGACCCTGACCGTCGGGGCTTCGCCCGGTTGGCCCGACAAGTTGGTGACCTGCACCCCGGCGGTCCTGCCCTGCATTGCCTGCTCAACCCTCAGGATCGGGGTTGAGGTGATCTCCTCCTCGCCGATGCTGACAATGGCTCCGGTAACCACTTTCTTTTTCTGCGTACCATATCCAATGACCACAATTTCATCCAGCTCCGAGGCCTTCTCCTCCATAACCACGTCAACGACTTCCCGGCCACCGACGGCTATCGTGATGGCCTTATACCCGACATAGCTAAACTCAAGCGAGGCATTGGGACTTGATAAGGTCAGGGTGTAGATGCCATCCATATTGGAGATCGTCCCGTTGTTGGTCCCTTTTTCCAGGGCCGTTGCTCCCGGGATGGTCAGCCCCGACTTCAGGTCGGTGATGGTCCCGGTAACCTTGTGCCCCTGTCCGTTCAATCCCGGGGAGGCGGCAAAAAGGCATAGGACCGGCAATAGTTTGAATAAATGCAGTTTCATAAGATTTAGTTTGAGGTAATGCAATCAATGTCAACCTGATCTCTTGTCAGGTGCTTCCAAAATGATCCCACCCAGTTATTTCTTCTGAAATACTCTTACGTAGTCGACCTTCATTTGCTGTGGGAAAACCGTCGATGAATCGGGATTACCGGGCCATCTGCCCCCTACAGCCACGTTGAAAATGAAGAAGAATGGCTGGTGGAACTCACTCAGGGCTTCGGGTGTTATAGAGATGGTATGGAATAATTGATTGTTCAGGTACCACCTGATTGTGTTTTCATCCCAGATAATCGAGAACACGTGGTATTCATCCGCGAATGTTCCCTTGGCAAGGCTTTTGGCGCCTCCTGCCTGCTGATGCTCCCCGCCGGGACCTGCCCAGTGGAGCGTGCCGTGGATAGTGTTCTCCCGGCCGCCTCCGCCGATCATCTCCATAATATCGATTTCCCCGCACGACGGCCATCCAACCGACCGGATGTTGCTTCCCAGCATCCAGAGCGCCGGCCAGATGCCCTGACCTTTTGGCAAAAGGGCCCTGATATCGACCCTCCCGTACTTGAATGTCTTCAGGTCCTGGGTCTTGATGCGGGCCGATGTGTAGAGGCTGTTCTGATAGTTCTCCTTCCGGGCTTCGATGGTCAGGACGCCATCCCCAACCTTGGCGTTATTCGCCCGGTAGAACTGCAGTTCGTTGTTGCCCCAGCCACAGTTGCCCGGACAGCCTGTTCCCGTTTCATAAACCCAGAACCGGGAATTCAATTCGCTCCCTTCAAATTCATCATTCCAAGCCAGGTCATATCCTTCGTATTCCAATGGGGAGAGGTACCCTTTGTCAAGCCCAACCTCCTGAGGAGA
>JAWOHI010000303.1:0-3774 GCA_046485255.1 Bacteroidales bacterium | reverse complement strand
GACCCCGACTGGGTTGAGTTCTATAACAATTCAGACGTGAGTGTTGATATCAGCGGGTATAAAATCTATGACGCAGGCGGTCAGTCGGGCGGCAAGCCCAAGAAGGAGATTCCTGCCGGTACCATCATCCCCGCCCGTGGTTTCTTCTGGATGCACACCGAAGGTACGGGTGATGCCAGTGATTATGGTCTCTCCAGTGGCGGCGAAGAAATTTGGTTCGAAAGCCCCTCCGGTGCCATCGTCGATAACGTAGCCTTTAGCGCGATGGACGTCACCCAATCCTATGGCAGGATGCCTGACGGGAGTCCCAACTGGCAACTGCTTGACAATATCACCCGTGGAACAGCTAATGATGATTCACCACCGGCCGCAGTCATCAAGATGAATGAGATTTTCTCGCGCGGTACTGTCGAGAATCCCGATTGGATTGAGCTGTTTAATGCATCGAATTTTGCTGCCGACATCAGCGGCTACAAGATCTATGACAGTGGCGGAAACGCCGGTACCAAGCCCAAGAAGGAGGTTCCGGCCGGCACCACCATTCCGGCTGGCGGATTCTACGTCATCGTGACGGATGATGCCGATGCCAGCGGCTTCGGCCTCTCCAGCGGCGGCGAGCAGGTTTGGCTCGAAAACACGGCCGGAACGGTGATCGACGACGTCACCTTCGGTGCGATGAGCGAAACTGAATCCTGGGGACGCTTCCCGGACGGAACTGACAACTGGCAGCTGCTTCCCACCATTACCAGAGGAGCTCCAAATAGCAACACCTTGCCTGTCGTCATTATCCTTATGAATGAGATATATTCAAGAGGAACCGTTGAGGCCCCCGACTGGATCGAGTTGTATAATCCTTCCAACCGGGATGTGGACATTAGTGGCTACAAAATCTATGACAGTGGCGGAAATGCCGGAACCAAGCCCAAGAAAGAGGTTCCGGCCGGTACCACCATTCCGGCAGGCGGATTCTACGTCATCGTGACGGATGATGCCGAAGAAAGCGGCTTCGGCCTCTCCAGCGGCGGCGAGCAGGTTTGGCTCGAAAACGGGGCCGGCACCGTTATTGACAATATCTCCTTCCTGGCTATGAGCGAAACGGAGTCCTACGGGCGATTCCCGGATGGATCTGCCAACTGGCAACTGCTTCCGGTTATCACGAGGGGAGGGTCCAATCGCGATACCGGTTGGTAGCAGGTGAAATGAATTGAGGGGGCTGTTCGCCGGATACCCCAGTCTGGCACGAATTAGGAGCGAATAGCCCCCCCTCTTCTCATAGTATGATGGTCTAATAATAATGCGACAAGAGTTTGATTATGAGTAAAGAAGAACTAAAAATCGGGGAAATATCCAAACCGCGATTTGAATTCCGCTCTTTCGGACAGGACTTCGAAAAGGCGGCCAGGCGAATGGCCCGGCTATCTGTTCCGGTTCCGGAAAAGGTGTGGGAACGTTATTCGGAGGAGATATACATTGTTTCCCGGACCAATGATGTGAACAATACCAAGATCCGTGACGGAAAGATGGACATCAAGACGTTTGTCCAGTCGGTCGATGGCCTCGAGCAGTGGAATCCCCTGATGAAAGGTGAATTTCCCATAAGTGTGAATGTGTTGATTGAAAAGGTTTTCCCTGCTTTTCAGGTTGGAACTCCCCTTTTAAAACAGGAAATATATACGCTGGAGGAGTTTCTCCTGATCATAAAAAACCACCCGGACCTGCAGGCTGTCAACGTTAGAAAACAGCGATTTGGCTATATGGTCAACAATACGATTTGTGAGTTCGGGTTTGTCCTGATAAACGGCGCCAGGGTGGCGACCATCAACTCGGAATCCACGGAAATAGAGGACATTAAAAAGACCATTGCGGATATCGGCTTGGAGGGGATAGAGAACATCAACTACCTTCAGGCAATCAAGCGGGTGATCGGAATGCTCGATAAACCATTGGCGAACTAAAATCTAATATACAATGGCACAAGAAATTGAACGCAAATTCCTTGTTCAGGGCAACTTTAAGGGCGAATCGCTCAAAGCGACCCGGATTACGCAAGGGTATCTCTCATCGGTTCCTGAACGCACGGTTCGGGTCAGGATAAAGGGGGATAAGGGATTCATTACCGTAAAGGGCATCGGCAACGATAGCGGTGCCAGCCGGTACGAGTGGGAAAAGGAGATCCCTGTCGTTGAGGTCGAGGAGCTGCTCAAGATCTGTGAACCCGGAGTGATCGACAAAACCCGCCACCTGCTCAAGGCAGGAAACCATACCTTTGAGGTGGATGAGTTTTACGGTGACAATGCCGGTCTGATCATCGCCGAAGTGGAGCTGGCCTCCGAGGATGAGGTTTTTGAAAGGCCTGACTGGCTGGGGAGTGAAGTGACCGGTGACGTCCGGTACTTTAATTCAATGCTGATGAAAAATCCTTATAAAAACTGGTAGATTTCGATGCAAGATGATCCTTCACTAAAGGCCGGCGCTGGTGGGAGCGGGGTATTTGACCCGCTCGATATGAAGAACTACCGGATAGAAAAGCTCCCAAAAAGAGCAAAAAGCCGCTTTGAACGGTGGATGGCCATTCTTGGCATTCCATTGGCCCTCCTGCTTTTCCTGCTGCTGGCTTTCGTGGTCAAGGTGCCATTCCTTCAGGATATTGACCCGGAGCAGCTGGTTTCAAAAGCCGCAAAAAAGGCCTATGCCGATCTGGGGGCCGAAGGTTTTGTCCGGTCCAACTTGATGATGCTGGCCATTTTTGTGGCCGCGCTGGTTTTATGGATCACGGAGGCCATACCCAACTACCTGACCTCCCTGATCATCATCATCGCCCTGGTTTTAACCGGCGTTCTTCCCGAGAAGGAGGCCTACGCCCAGCTCGGACACCCTGTAATGTGGCTGAACATAATGTCGTTCGTTCTGGCCAGTATGCTCGTTGCCACCGGCGTGGCCAAGCGGTTTGCCCTCTGGTTCATTCTCCGGTTTGGCAAGAGGGCCAGCTCCATTTTCATCAGTTTCATCATCATCAACCTGGTCCTTTCGGCTTTCATATCGGCCACCACGGCCAAGGCTGCCATCCTCTTGCCTGTGTTCATGGTGATTGCGGCCATTTATGGTGCACGTCCGGGTGAGGGAAAGAATAATTTCGGCCGTAGCATCGTCCTCCAGAACCTCCTTTGCATCAACCTTGGCGCCGGCGCCTTCGT
Organism: Bacteroidales bacterium; assembly: GCA_046485255.1. Lineage (GTDB taxonomy): Bacteria > Bacteroidota > Bacteroidia > Bacteroidales > UBA12481 > UBA12481. Next base: position 580 of record JAWOHI010000303.1, on the reverse strand, counting down.
CACGGGTTCCGGAGCCAACCTGCTGGCTGCAGCCCTTATCGGGGGGGCCATCGGGGGATCGGTCTATTTCAGCGACTGGATGATGGCGATGTTCCCGATTATGGTCGGGTTGATGTTTATCGGGTATATCCTCGCAATGAAGGTTTTCTTTCCGCTGAAGCCGGAGGAGCAGATCCCCTCCATTGAGGGCGGGATGGATCGCCTCAGGGATGAGTTGAGAAAATTGGGCAAAGTCAACACCCAGGAGGTCAAGGCTATCATCATTTTCGTCCTGATCCTGGGATTCTGGGCAACCGACCGGCTCCACGGCATCAGTGCCACCGCAGTGGCTTTTGTCGGCGCCATCGTGGCCCTGCTGCCCCGTATCGGCATCGTCAAGTGGAACGAGGTGGACATCCCCTGGCACCTGATGCTCTTTTCGGCAGGGGCTTACACCCTGGGATCCGGGTTTGATTTCACCGATCTGCCCTCCATCAGTGTCAACGCCTTTTTTGACCACCTTGGCATCGGCAACCATACCCATTTCTGGGTCCTATACCTCCTCCTAACGGGCGTGATGGTCTTTAGTGCACTGGTATTT
>JAWOHI010000263.1:0-5902 GCA_046485255.1 Bacteroidales bacterium | reverse complement strand
GAACAATTACATCAATTACATCCAGGGGGATTCGGTTTACCAGCACCCTTCGAGCAATTCCTCGAACACCCTGGGGGGGTTCACCAACTATGCCCAGCAGATCCGGTTTTATCCCGACGGCAGTTTAGACTTGTGCTTAAATCAACCTGGCCTGTACCACCTGACGCCGGGAAAGGGGGTGGATACCCTGGACTCCCACCGGCAACAATATCCCGACGCCACCGTCTTTATCCGGTATGACCCTACCGGCCGGTCCATCTGGGATATGTACCCCAATCCCAACCCCGACCCGGATGCGCCCTCGAGCGTGGTAATGACGGAGGGCGGCTTCTACCTTACCTGCGGCATCCTTCCGATGACCAACAGTTACCGCAAGGACCTCCATCCGATCGGGCCTCGCGAGTTCCTATTCTCTTGTGGGCACAAGGTGTTTCATATACTTGAAAATCAAATCATTGACGAGCTGGTTTTGAACGAGGAAATCATCGATATTTTCGTGGATGATGAGGGTGATTTCTGGGTTGGAACAATGCACCGTGGGGTTCTGCGATATCCGGGCGGTTCATTAAAAGCCAGGCCTAATCGTTACCTTGAGAATGCGGCTGTAACGGAGATCCGACAGGACCACGAGGGAAATTACTGGTTTTCAACCGCCAACCACGGGATCTACCTGGTCCGGTCACTATACACCACGGTTTATTCACCGCAGTCGACCAATGACACCGAAATGCAGATCACCTCACTCGCCAGCTTTGGGAAAAATCTTTACTTCGGAAGCCTTTATGGTCAGCTGTTCAAGGCTTCGCCCATGCCGAATGGCACCTACCGGGTGGAAGAGATCCCTATCCCCGCATCAAGCGGGTCTATCCGGCGAATCGTGGTCACGTCGGACAGCCTGTTGTACCTGTTCAAGAACAGTCTCCTGGTGATCGACAGCACCGGGAAACCGGCCGGGTTCAAGGAATACCACTCATTTGGGTATGACCTGGTGCCGTTTCCGCGTAACGGATACCTCATCTCGTTTCTCAATTGGGGAGAAATCGTCTGGAAGAACCGGATGGTCGGAAGGATTACAAACGACCTGGTCAGGCAGTATTTCAAGGGCGAGGACCTAAACGAGAAGATGATCAACCGGGTCAGGGTGATGCTTCTCGACAGCAAGTGGAGGCTCTGGCTGGGTTCACACGATGCCGGTGTTTTCAGTGTCACCAACGGGCACGTATACTCCTGGGCGCAAAAGGATACGCTGCTGGGGTTGCGCACCAGGGATATCATAGAGGTCGGGGAGGATATCTGGTTCTGCACCTCCGACTACGGGATCGTGGTCCTGCATTCCGACAGCACCACTTCCCATATCAGCGTGAAAACCCAAAGCCTGTCGCACGACCTGGTCGATGTGCTGTTCGCGGAAAACGACTCCACGGTATGGGCCGGAACCAGCGGGGGTGTCAACCGGATACAGATAAGGCATAACACGGAAGATCCCTACCAGGTGGATTGGTTCACCCACCACGAAGGATTCCCGGCAAACCGGGTTTACGATATCACCTCCCACCAGGGGGAGCTATGGGTGGCCTCCTCTAGGGGAGCGGTGCGCCTCGATCCCCGGTTTCAGAAATTTGGCTACATCAAACCATTCCTTTTCATCGAAAACATCGAAGTTAACGGGGTCGCACACCAGCCTGAGGAAAAAATCAGATTGAAGCCAAACGAAAACCATCTGATTTTTAAGTATAAGGCCGTCACATACCGCTCCCGCGGAAGCATCCGCTACTGGTACCGGTTGGACGGGGTGGACAAGGAGTGGAACCCGACCAATAACGTGGAGGCCAGATACCCGGAGCTGAGGCCGGGTGATTACACCTTCCGGGTGGTTGCCTCCTATGGAGCCGATTTCAATGAGGAAGATGTCAGGATCCAGAAATTCCATATTGCGAAGTATTGGTTTGAAACCCGGGTTTTTCTCGCATTTTTGATCATCCTGACACTGGGAACCGTTGCCCTGCTGATCATGATGCGTTTCAATAACCTTAAAAGGAGGGAAAGGGAGAAGTTCCGGATGCTGGAGGCGGAAAAAAGAGCACTTCTCGCCCAAATGAACCCGCACTTCATCTTTAACTCGATGAACTCCATCCAGCATTTCATCATCAACCGCGATGACTTCAACGCCAACAACTACCTGACCAACTTCTCCTCCCTGATCAGGAAGATCCTGGATAACACGCAAAAATCAGTGGTCACCCTGGCGGAAGAGATCGAGACGCTCACCCTTTACCTCGAAATGGAAAAGCTCCGCTTCGAGGAGCAGTTCGAATACAAGATCCAACGGGATCCCAGCCTCGACCACAATCTGCTGATGATGCCCCCGATGCTGCTGCAACCGCTGGTGGAAAACGCCATCTGGCACGGACTTATACCACTGAAATCCAAAGGACTGTTAACTATATCCTTCACCCGCACTCCGACCCAATTCATTTGTGAGATCAGGGATAACGGCATCGGCAGGGAAAAAGCCGCCGAGTTGAGGAAAAAACGGGACAGCCACAAATCGACCGGGATGGATAATGTCAGGGAGCGAATCGACCTGTTAAACAGGATGAATACTGGCAAATTTGAATTAAGAGTAGTAGATTTGAAGAATAAAGACGGATCGGCTGCAGGAACCTCAGTCATCGTCAAAGTACCTCAGTTTTTGGATGCGTATGGCACAAGCGGATGATACCAGGATCAGAACGGTCATCGTGGAGGACGAGCGGAAGAGTCTGCTTACCCTTGAGACCCTCCTGAACAGGTATTGTCCTGAGGTTGAAGTCGTTGGATCCGCCCGGAGCGTGGAGGAGGGGCTTTTCACCCTGAAAGAACTAAACCCCGAACTGGTTTTTCTTGATATTTCGATGCCGGATGGTGACGCCTTCGACCTGCTGAACAGTCTACCGAAAATCTCCTTTGAGATCATTTTTATCACGGCTTACAACAACTTCGCGCTAAAGGCATTCGAGTTCTCCGCGCTGCACTACCTCCTCAAGCCGGTCAATTACCTCGATCTACAGGAGGCCGTTACCCGGTTTCAGCGGATCCGACCGGTGGAAGATATCTCCCCCAGGATCGAAGTGATGAAATCAAGCCTGGCCAACCATTTCGACAAAATCAGCCTCCCAACCGGTGACGGATTGATATTCATTGAGATAGAACGGATCGTGCGGATTGAGGCTTCACACAACTACTCCATTTTTTACCTTTCGAACCAGGAATCAATCATCGTTACCCGGGCCAGCAACCATTACGAAAATCTCCTGCGCGACCACCACTTTGTCAGGATTCACAACGCCCATCTGGTTAACCTGCGCTTTGTCAGAAAGTACGTCAAGGGCCAGGGTGGCTCCATATTGCTCACTGATGGAACGACGATAGCGGTTGCCCGCGCCCGAAAAGCCAGCTTTCTCGAGTCGCTCAAATGCTTCACTTTGGGTATGGGAGTTACCAGTTAGCCCCAAAAACATACCGGATAGAGAAAATCTGCTGCACTCCGGCAAATCAGTCAAATTCTCTTTGGCAATTCGCCTAATTTTAGGTCGCGGTTGAATTATGAATAGAACCACACATATCGTTGACAAGATTCCGGGCGCGAAAGTTCCCGGCAGCCTGTCTGAATTTCCCACACTTGTCCTCCCGGACTTGTAACCGCTGCACTTTGCCAATTGCAAACGAATAGCCAGGCCTTCACCCTACCCCTCCCGCCTGGCTATTTTTTTTTACCTTTGGCTCACTAAAGTGACGATCAGGCCAATGTCCGAACTATTCATCCATAACACGCTATCCCGGAAAAAGGAGCAGTTTGCTCCCTTAAATCCGCCTTTTGTCGGGCTTTATGTCTGCGGCCCCACGGTCTATGGCGACGCCCACATCGGGCACGCCCGGCCGGCCGTAACCTTCGACCTGCTTTTCAGGTACTTGCGCCATCTCGGCTACAAGGTCCGCTATGTCAGGAACATCACCGATGTCGGCCATCTGGAGAACGATGCCGATGCCGGCGACGACAAGGTGGCAAAGAAGGCACGCCTCGAGCAGATCGAGCCGATGGAGGTGGTTCAGGCCTACTCCGACAGCTACCATCACGATATGGACCTGCTGAACGTACTGAAGCCCAGCATCGAACCCCGTGCATCAGGCCATATCATCGAACAACAGGAGATGGCGGCGAAAATCCTCGAAAAGGGATTCGCCTATGTGAGCAACGGATCGGTCTATTTCGACGTGGCCAAATACCACGAACTCCACCATTACGGCAAACTGTCGGGCCGCATCCTCGACGACCTGCTCGCCACCACCCGGGAGCTGGATGGACAGGAAGAAAAACGCAACCCGTTCGACTTCGCCCTGTGGAAAAAAGCGGGCCCGGAGCACATCATGCGCTGGAAATCACCCTGGGGTGAAGGCTTTCCAGGATGGCACCTGGAGTGCTCGGCGATGAGCACCAAATACCTGGGCGATACCTTCGACATTCACGGCGGCGGGATGGACCTTCTCTTCCCACACCACGAATGCGAGATCGCCCAATCGAGAATCGCCTCCGGTCACGATACCGTCCGCTATTGGATGCACAACAACCTGATCACCATCAACGGTCAGAAGATGGGCAAATCCCTGGGCAACGCCATCCTCCTGAGCGAGATCTTCTCCGGGAACCACCCGCTGCTGGAACAGCCCTACCAGCCAATGACCATCCGCTTCTTCATCCTCCAGGCACACTACCGGTCGACCCTCGACTTCTCCAACGAGGCGCTCCAGGCATCGGAGAAAGGGCTGGCCCGGCTCCTCAAGACAGTGGGACTGCTCAACACCCTGCCCGTGGCGGAACACTCCACCATCGACCTGCCTTCCTGGATAACCAACTGTTACAACGCCCTCAACGACGACCTGAACACCCCGGTGATGATCGCCCACCTGTTCGATATGGCCCGGCTCATCAACCTGATCAGGGAGGGCCGCGAAACCATCAGCGCTCCCGACCTCGACACCCTGCGTACGCAAATGAACCTTTTCATCCGGGATATCCTCGGAATTAGGTTGGAATCGACCCTTGCAGGGGAGTCGGACCTTCTGCCCAAAGTGATCGGCCTGGTTCTCGACATCCGCCAGGATGCGAAGAAAAACAGGAACTTCGAGCTCTCCGACCACATCCGAAACCGGCTCGGCCAACTAGGCATCACCGTCAAGGACCGGAAGGATGGGGCGGATTGGGAGAGGGGCTAGAGGGGCTAGAGGGGTTAAAGGGGCATATTTTTTCTAAATTTGCACCTTGATTTAACGCAATTTATCATGCTCAATCTTTCACATAGCAAGGTTAAGATGCTGCTGGCCACGGTTCCGGAAGGGCAGATGGTGACGGTTAAGGGCTGGGTGAGGACCCGGCGGGGAAACAAGAACGTGGCTTTCATCGCCCTCAACGACGGCTCAGTCATCCACAACATCCAGGTCGTGGCCGATCCCAACCTCTTTGGGGAGGAGCTGATGAGGAACATCACGACAGGGTCCTGCATCAGGGTTGCCGGCAAGCTGGTGGAAAGCCTTGGCAGCGGTCAGCCGGTGGAGATCCAGGCTGCTGAAATCGAACTCTACGGAACGGCCGACCCCAACGCTTACCCGCTCCAGAAAAAGGGGCATTCGATGGAGTTCCTGCGCGAGATCGCCCACCTGCGGCCCCGGACCAATACCTTCGGCGCCATCCTGCGGGTGCGGCACGCAATGTCATACGCTATTCACAAGTACTTCAACGACAACGGCTTCTACTACCTCCACACCCCGATCATCACCGGATCCGATGCCGAAGGGGCCGGGGAGGCGGTGGCCGTCGCCGACGACGCCACCCGCCGTGCCGACCTGTGGGCGTACCGGGAGGAGC
>JAWOHI010000214.1:0-5925 GCA_046485255.1 Bacteroidales bacterium | reverse complement strand
CTCATCCCATACCTCATAACCCACCACCCACTCCCCCGTGCCCCCGTGCCCCATCTCAATTTCCAGACCCAAAATCCCGTCCACATAGGCCCCATCGAGCACCGAGACGACCTCAAAATCCACTATGCGGGTTTTCGGCTGTGAGTAGAGGAAGATGCTCCGCTCGATCCCGCTGATCCGCCAGAAATCCTGGCACTCCAGGTAGGAGCCGTCGGTCCAGCGGAAGATTTGCAGGGCGATGCTGTTGGTTCCCTCCTTCAGGTAGGGAGAGATACTGAATTCGGCGGGCAGCTTGCTATCCTGCGAATAGCCAACGAATTGGCCGTTGATCCAAACGAAGCCGCCGGCTTTCATCGCCCCGATATGGAGGATTACTTCGCGCGCCAGCCAGGCGGCGTCGATGTGGAAATCGCGGCGGTAGGAGCCTACCGGATTGTAATCGTGCGGCACCTTGCCGGGCTGGCTGGGGTAGATTCGTTCGACAAAGCTGATCTCTGCGGAAACGGGAGCCTTGTAATCGGCGAACTCATACTGGTGGTTCACGTAGATGGGCACGCCGTACCCCTGCACCTCCCAATTGGACGGGACAGGAATCAGGTCCCAGGAGCTCACGTCGGCATCCGGCTTCATAAAATCCGTTGGCCGGTCCTTGGGCGACCGCACCCAGTTGAACCGCCACAGCCCGTCGAGCGGGATCAGCTGTTGCGGATCGGGGTTGAACCAGGCGCGGGCCGGCAGCCTGTTGTGGCTGGTCACGGCCACGTTTTCAACATAATGCCACGGATCGGCGACCGGATCGACGGTCTGGGCGTGAAGAGTGCCAAACAACAAACTGATTACCAGGAGAATTGAAGCTCTTTCCATTGCGATCATATTGAAAGGGAAAGTTAAGATTTTCTTCCGGTGGTGAACTGTTCAGACTTTCACCCGCTCGAACAAATTGACCGCCGTCTCCATTTAGTCATTATCTTTCAGCTTTAAAGCATTGGACGATGAGACATTTACGGCCTCTCTGCTGGTCCTTCTGGCTCCTGGCCATCGGATCAGCGTTAACCGGTTCCCCTGCCACCGACACGCTCCGGACCAGGCAGTACACCAGCCGTTCTCCAGAAGCGGCGCAGTTTTGGCAGGAGGAGGTGCGCTCAGGATTGTTCAGTCTTCTCCACTTGGATAAGCTCCTCTCTGAGAGGGCATTGATTCCCCTGAATCCCAAACAAACCGGTACGGTCGACCGGGGAGATTATCTGATGAGTGAGGTGGAGATCAATTCGACTCCCGGTCGCCGCATCCGCGTGTTCGTGACCATCCCGAAAACCCCGGGAGGACCCTGGCCGGCCGTAGTCTGTATCCACGGACACGGCGGCAAGAGCCTGAGCGTTTATGAGTTGGATTCGCCCTACAAGGCCTTCGCGCACGAGCTGGCCTCCAGGGGATATGTGACGATCACCGCGATGGTGAGTCAGCACGAAGTGTATGAGCAGGGGATGATCCTGATGGGTGAGCGGCTTTGGGATTTGATGCGGTGTGTCGATTACCTGGAGGCGATGCCTGAGGTGGATCCGGCGAGGATCGGGTGTGCCGGGCTCTCGCTGGGCGGGGAGATGGCGATGTGGCTCGGGGGGATGGACACGCGTATCCGGGCCACTGTTAGCGCCGGGTTCCTGACCACGATGGACCATATGGAGGTGAACCATTGTATGTGCTGGAAGTTCCCCGGGCTGAGAACATTGGTGGATTACGCTGATATTTACGCTCTCACCGCCCCCCGTGCCCTGATGTGCCAGAACGGCCTGAAAGAACCGGAATCACAGTTTTACGTCCCCATCGCGAGGGAGGCCATCCAGGAGGTGGCCCTGATCTACCGCGACCTAGGGGCGGCAGACAAGGTGGTGCTGGATGTCCACGATGAGGGGCACATAATGAACAATTCAGCCCTGATCCCATTTATGGAAAAACAACTGGCAAAAAAATGAACCGATTGGCATCATCACTCGGGCTGGCGCTCCTGTCCATTGCCGCCACAGCCCAAATCCGCGTCAGGCCGGTGGCCGAACCGGGTTTTGAGCAGAGAATAGCCGAGCATATTGGTCGGATGCAGATCGTTGATACCCACGAGCATATCGTCAATCCGGCCACTGTGGATCCTGCCTCCCTTGATTTCAGGCTGCTGATCAGTCACTATGCCCCGGGGGATTATCGCTCGGCCGGAATGCCGTGGGAGACCTGGGACCGGATGGCGACCGACACGTTGAGTGACCTTCAGAAGTGGCAGATCCTGAAGCCTTATTGGGACCTCTCCTCCAATACCGCCTACAACCGGGCGGCCCTGCTGTCGGCCAACCTGTTTGGCATCCAGACCATTGACGAAACCACCGTGGAGGAGCTCTCCATTCGGATCCGGGAGGCCTATCAGGGTGACTGGGTGGATTACGTCCTCAGGGAGAAGTGCCGCATCCGGTATGTAATTGAGGACTATCCATTTGAGGATGAGGATCATCGGGTTTTTGGCGATCCGGAGATGTTCCGGTACGTCAGGCGGTTCGATTCCTTTATCCTCATCCATTCTCCCGCCGACATTCAAGGGAATGACCGTTGGGCCAAGGGGGGTATCAGTAGCCTTGATGATCTCGTCGATGCGCTCGAAAAAGCGTTTTTATCCGCCCGCGATGAGGGGATCGTGGCGGTCAAGACCCTTCTCGCCTACAACCGCACCCTGGCCTACGGGAACGTCACGAAGGAGGAGGCCGGAAAGGCTTTCGCCCGGATATTGGGGTTGCCCGGCGATGAGAGGTTGGCGTTCAGTGAGGTGAAGCCGCTGCAGGACTATATGATGCACCGGGTTCTCGATCTGGCTGGCAAGCACCGGCTGCCGGTCCAGATCCACACCGGGTTGAACGGCGGGGACATTGAGAATGCCAATCCGGTGCACCTCATCAACCTCTTCAGGACCTATCCTGATGTGAACTTCATCCTGTTTCACGGGGGCTATCCTTACGGGGGTGAACTGGCCGTACTGGCGAAGAAGTTCCGGAATGTCCATATCGATATGTGCTGGCTCTATATCATCTCTCCTTCCTATGCCGGGCGATACCTGAGCGAATGGCTGGAGACCGTGCCGGCCGGCAAGATAATGGCATTTGGGGGCGACTTTTTGCACGTGGAGGGGGTTTACGGTCACCTGATGCTGGCCAGGCAGGTGATTGCCAAGGTATTGTCGGATAAAGTCAGGAGCGGCTACTTCTCGGAGGAGGAGGCCATCCACGTGGCCAACCTGATCCTCCACGACAATGCCGTGCGGATCCTGGGATTAGACCTGTGAAAAAACCGGGTGGCTATCGATACAGTGATTACATTTGGAAACCATACAATGTAAACCGCTAACTATCCTCAATGCCTCCAAGGGTTCGATATCGCCTCTCCTTGTCAAGGTTCAGGATCAAGCGCGGGCGGCTGATCCTGCAACCCTGGCTGATCTCCATCCTGCTTGGGATACCGGCTTTCCTGGTCGTGAGCCCTGGCTTTGAGCCCTACCGGATCACGCTGGAGCAAAAGGAACTCTCCTCCTACGACCAGGACTCCTGCGGGAGATATTTCGATGAGCTGGCCGGAAAAAATCAGCACTCGGAGTTCACCCTGTTCTCCAATCGTAACGAACCAGGATCGATGGTGATCATTTACCAACCCAATGGTATCGTACTGGATCAATGGAACTTCAAGGGCCAATTTACCCACGGGTTGTTCCGTAAGTGTACCGGGGATTATAACCACGACAACCTTCGGGAGGTCTATTGCGTAACCCGGGAGGGGAACTCGTTGTTGATGAACGTGGTTGAGCCATTCGGCAGCACCCGGCACCTGGTGAAAAACCGGTTGATCGACACCATTTGGACCACTCATTCACAAGGGGTGGTGGTATTAGTCGATGGCCAGTGCTATGACCTGAACGGGGACGGATACGATGAGTTCGTCTTCATCCTCTCCACCGGAGCCGGCAGGCAGCCACGGAAAATCTATGCATACGACCTGGTCGAAGATAGTCTCTGGTCCAGCCCGTTTGGCGGAAATATTCTCGCAAACCTCCTGATCGGGGACTTCGACCGCGATGGCGAACCGGAGGTTACGGGCGGGATGCACACCTCCAATAACTATTCGGGTGAAATCGTCCCGTTGCACGATAGCCTGACCTGGTTCGTGGTTTATGATAAGAACCTCCATTTCAAGCGCTTGCCGGTCGAGATAGGCGGTATCGGAACAAGAACCTTTCCGGTTTTAAACCGGGTGGACGGCAAAGACTACTATTTCCTTTATGATGTATTTCCCCGGACAGAGGATATCCGGCTTAGAAGGTTCGAACTCAATGACCTTGATCCATTAAAAGTCCCGCCCACCTTTGGTGAGGTTCCCTTTCAGGGCCTCATCCACTATACTTTTTCGACTGACAGGGAAAGCTTCCTCGTCTATGAAGCGAGTGGCCGGATTGATTTTTACAATCCTAAAGGGGAGCTGCTGAAAAGCAGGTCGATCCGCGGAGCAATCAACCATCTGGAAATAAGCAGTCCCGGAGCAGGACCCGATCACTTCAACTATGCTTTGCTGCAGGCCGGTTCCACGCCGTCGCTGCATTTCTTCAGCCACCACGGCAAGGCGATGGCTTCGGCCGAACTGGAAGACGTCAAGGGAAGCATCCTGATTACGTGGGCTGCTCCCGGCAAGGATTACAAGCGTTTGCTCGTCATTCACGGCAACCTGCACGCTTTTTACAAGGTGAAGAGCAATCCCGTGCAACTTATTCAAATCCTGATCCTTCTGGGCCTCATCTCCGCGTTCTTCGCTTTCATCAGCCTGATTCGCTATATCCAGGCCAGGCAGATTGCGCAGACCGAAAAGTACCGGAAAGAAATTTTGGAACTTCAGCTTCAGGGGGTCAGGAACCAATTGGATCCTCACTTCACCTTCAATGCCCTGAATGCTTTGTCCTCCTTGATATATACCGGTGATTCCAAGGGCATTGAACATTTTATCAGTCATTTCAGCCGGATGCTTCGCAGCCTGTTGAACTCATCGGACCGGGTGTTGATCCCGTTGAAGGAGGAGATTGATTTTGTCACCAGCTACCTGGAATTGCAGCGAATCCGGTTTGAGGAGGCCTTTACGATGCAGGTTCTGGTCCAGGATGGGATCGATCTCTACAGGCAGGTTCCCAAAATGCTGATTCAGGGTCATTTGGAAAACGCCATCAAGCACGGGCTTCTTCCAAAGGTTTCCCAGCCTGGTCGGGGTGAGGCAAATGGCGACAGCGGCCGGCGGGCCCAGCCCTGTATGGTGAGGATTGAGTTGTATGAGATGGGGGATCGCCTGGAGATCGTCATTGAAGACAACGGGGTGGGTCGGGGCAAGCGTGGTGTTTCTCACCCCGACAGCACCGGTACCGGACTCCGTAACCTGAACCGCATCATCTCATCCGTCAGGCAACTATACGGAATGGAGATCCGTCAGACCATCGAGGACCTGGCCGATTCGGAAGGAAGGTCGGCCGGCACCAGGGTGAAAATCACCGTGCGGGTTTAATTAGAGTTGTCAACTCTTTAAAGTTGTCAACTTCTCAAGCCATAAATCTAAATTGTTGAATATCAGTGACTCTAACTATGACTGATTGTCGGGTTAGACTCAGCTTCCTTATTGTATTTTGCTGAATATCTTGGACTTGCGGATTTTTAGGATCCCCTTTGTCTAGTTATTGGTCTAGTTGACAACTTTATTGCAGTTGTCAACTATAACTATACTCCTTATAATCAAGCACTTTGGTTTTTGTCTCACAAGCTATTCAGTTGACTTATAGCATTATAGAATAGAGTTGTCAACTCTTAAGAGTTGACAACTCTATAAAATTTTAGAAACTTTTTAAACTATTTTTGTTTCCGGCGG
>JAWOHI010000300.1:0-3729 GCA_046485255.1 Bacteroidales bacterium | reverse complement strand
CAGCGCAGGAACAGGATGGTGTCCCTGGCGTCGGTTGCCTTGGTCTCGGAAGCATTGAACTGAAAAACGGTCGTCGTGAGCCCATTTTCGGGCTGCACCTTGAAGGAGGCGATGGGAGGAGTGGTGGGAAGCGGCTCCTTTTTGCACTGGGCTAACAGAAATGATAGTGCAATAAGAAGGTATACGGATCTTTTCATTCGCTAATTGGTAAATTGAGGAACAACGGTGGTGGTTTCATTGGCCCTGACCAATCCGGTGCCGACGGCCCATTTCATCCCGAACTGCCCGCCGGGGAAGTTCGCTGCCGAGCAGGAGTCGCCTGCAGCTATACAGATGATTCCAGCCTGATAATAATAAGTGCCGGGTTCCAGCTCAAAATTATATTTGATCTTGCTGTTGTACACGTTGGCTACGTGCAGGAAACGCCCCTTGTAGAGCTCACCGGCATCCTTGGCGATGCTCAGGTCGACCCTCAGGACCTTGTTCGGAGGCAGGGAGTAGCTGTACGGAACCTTGAACTCCACCTCCAGCGTACCGGTGGTCCTGTTCGTATTATTGTTGTTATTGTTATTGTTGTTGTTGTTCGGATCATCCGTCGGATCGCAACCGGCCAGAAGGAACATCCCTGCTGCCAATAACATTAATATACTCTTGATTTTCATGCTCTTTATCTAAATCGTGAACCCTAAATGGCAAATCGTAAATCGTAAATCGTAAATCGTAAATCAGAATCGATTCGTGCTGTCCCTGTCCCCAGTGTGGTCCATAAAGTTCAGCTTGCGCGTCAGCGGACTGTAGGCGATGCTGTCGATCGTCACAGAGGAGAGGAGCAGCCCTTTGATGTCCACCCTTGAGATGGTGCTAAAGAGCCCTATACCGTTGGAGATGTTCGAATAGACAGGCTTTTCGAGCAGGGCTCCTTCGGAGGGGGCGGTGGATTCAATGTAGTATTTCAGTTCCATTCCGCCGCTCAGGATGATGAAGTCGATGCTGTTCACTTCCCTGACAACATCGGGTGTTACCTCGATGTTCTCGGCCAGAATGTGCATAAACCGTGCGCCGCTGATCTCCCTTGAAAGGTAATCAATGGCAGAGGAGGGGTTGGTGTACCCCTGGGGCCAGTCGATATGGCGGAACGCCGTCTCGCCGTTTCTCGTTTCAGTGTAATTGAACCGCACAGCCACCTGGTAGATGCCGGCATTCTTTACCGGTTCCCAGCGGCTGACATAGTTGGTTCCGGTGGTGAGGCTGATCTTTCGAAGAGAGAGGTCGATCGGGTCCACCACGGTAAGACGGCCAATGGTATTGGTTTCGGCATACATCACCTTCTCCTTGTCAGCAATATAGATGTAAAGCCGGTATTTCTGCAGGGGCAGGACGCTCATCCGGGCACGATAGAGGATGTGCTTGTCGGTGGGGAAAAACCCCGAATCCTTGGGTATGTCGGTCACCGGGTGGAAAAGGGCCGTCTCCACAACCTTCCCGTTGAGCCATCTTTCTATGGCGATCACGATCTCGCCCGGGAACATCATGCTGTCCGGATGAGGAGGATTTTCCATGGCAGCCTGGTCAACCAGGTAGGTCTTCTGAAGCCTGACGTACTGGAACGAATCAGCACTGTTCAGAACACAGTAGGCAATGGGAATATTGAGGTTTTCTGCGTTGACCTCGAAGTCCGTCGTGCAACTATGAATTACCGGAGCCAGGAGTGCAGCCAAAAAACCCCAGACAATAAATTTCCTCATCTCAACAATCAATCAACAAGTTTTCAATACATTACTAAGGCGGCTTACTGTTGGGGGACTTTAAGCCGGGTAAAAATACGACACATCCCGTGAATATCAACTACCGATCCTGTTGGATCCCACCATTTTCACATTTTTTAAGACTTTCAATTGGTGGGAAGGTTTAACCATCAAGCCTCCGCCCGGTATATTTTGATAAACGAATCAGCGCCTCTGTCTGACCAGGATGGCCTTGCGCAGGCTTTTAGCCGCCGACCCGGCCAGGTAAATGATGACCAGGGCGAAGATGATCGAGGCGCCCGATGGTATGTTCCAGGCGTAGGAGATGACCAGTCCGGTCACCGACCCCAGGATCCCGAATCCGATCGACAGGATGATGATCTTCTTGAGGTTGTTGGAAAAGAGGAGCGCGGTGTTCTGAGGGATGGTGAGGAGCGACAGGACCAAAATGATGCCGGCGACCCGGATATACATTACGGCGGTAAGCGCTACCAGGCTGACAAGCAGATACTTGAACAGGCTGACCGGTATCCGGCTGGTACGTGCATACTCTTCGTCGAAGGTGATGTACTGGATGATGCGGAAGAAGGGGAGAAACAGGATCAGGACCAGCACCATCAAGAGGGCCATGGCGAGCAGGTCGGCCGATGAGACGGTGAGGATGTTCCCGAAGAGGTAGCTCATCAGGTTGGGTGCGTAACCGGGGGTGATGAAGATGAAGATGATGCCGACGGCCATTCCGAACGACCAGCTCATTGCAATGACCGAGTCTTCGCGGATCTTCCTGAACTTCGACAGGTATTCAACCCCCAGGCCCGAAGCGATCCCGAACAGCCCGGCCCCCAGCATCGGGTTGATCCCCAGGAAATAGCCGAGTCCCAGACCGCCGAAGGAGGCGTGGGTGATCCCGCCGGTGATGAAAACCATCCGGCGGGTAACAATATAGGTGCCGATGATCCCGGCCGTTATGCTGCCGATCAGGGAAGCCAGCAAGGCATTGAGGATGAAGCGATAAGTGAGGAATTCGATTATCATTGCAGGTGGGTTGGAAGCACGCGGTGGGGTACCGGGCCGTGGCTCAGGATGTCGATCGGGCAGTTGTACGACTCCAGGATCTTTTCGGTGATCTGGTTGGAGGGGTGGTAGTGCAGATGGCGGTTGACACAGGCGATGGTCTTGACGGAGGAGAGGATCTGTCCCACGTCGTGGCTGACCAGCAGGATGGCCACGCGGTCGTTGATCTTTCCCAACAGGTGGTAGAGCTCCTGCTCAAAACGGTTGTCGACGTAGGTGACCGGCTCGTCGAGGATCAGCAAGGCCGGCTCCGAGATGAGGGCGCGGCCGATGAAAACCCGCTGCATCTGCCCGCCGGAGAGCTCCCCGATGGGCTTGCCCGCCAGCGGTGCCATACCTACCATCTCCAGGATCTCCCTGGCCAGGGCCTTGTCGTGGCGACTCCAGCGAGTCACCACCCCGTTCTTGCGCATCAGGCCCGACAACACCACTTCCAGGACCGAGATGGGAAACCGGCTGTCAAAAGTGTGGTATTGAGGAAGATAGCCGATATTGACCTGGGAGGGGATGGCCACCGTCCCGCTCCAGGGCCGCGCCAGACCCATAATGAGCTTGATGATGGTTGACTTTCCCCCGCCGTTTGGTCCGATCATCCCCACAAAATCCCCCTCCCGGATGGCCAGGTTAACCCCCTCAACCACCGGCTCCTCCCGGTACCCGAAAGTCACATCCGTCAATTTTACAAGATAATCCGCCATTTCTCCCTCCTTGTGCCCCTATGCCCCTATGCCCCTGCGCCCCTGTGCCCCTGTGCCCCTGTGCCCCTGTGCCCCTTACTCCCCCTTTTCCACGAGCTTTTCCAGGAGTCCCTTCATCTCTTCCAGCCAGTCTCCCGACATCGGGTGGATGGTGACGATACGGGCGTTGATCTCACGGGCCAGAGCCACAGCATTTTCGCGGTCATATTCCC
>JAWOHI010000299.1:0-6184 GCA_046485255.1 Bacteroidales bacterium | reverse complement strand
GCGACAGCGGGAGCGGCATCAAGGCGGTGGCCGCCAAGGACGGCATCATCGCCATCCGGATCCAGAGCGACCGTATGCTGCTGGCTTTCGGGTTCCTGCGCAAGGTGTTCGAGATTTTCGAAAGCTACCGGACCCCCATCGATATGATCGCCACCTCAGAGGTGTCGGTCTCGATGACGGTCGACCAGGAGGATCACCTCAACGAGATTGCCTCCGACCTTAAGAAATACGGCAAGGTGGAGGTGGTATCGGACCAGACCATCATCTGCGTGGTGGGGGATATGCTTGCCGAGAGCTCCGGAATGGCTTTCCAGGTCCTGGAGGCGCTCCGCGACATACCGATCCGGATGATCTCCTACGGATCGAGCAACAATAACATCTCGCTGCTGATCAGGACCGCCGACAAGGTGCAGGCCCTGAACGCCTTAAGCAATCATCTGTTCAATGGCCTATAAGACCCGATTCCCCCTGGACCGGTTCCAAAACCTGGAGACCCCGTTCTACTATTACGACCTGGAACTGCTCAACCGGACGCTGGAGGCGATGGCCCGCAAGGCAGGGGAGCACGGCTACCGGGTCCACTATGCCCTGAAAGCCAACGCCAACGACAAGATACTCAGCCTGATAATACAGAAAGACTTTGGAGCCGACTGTGTCAGCGGCTACGAGGTCAGGCGCGCCCTGGAGAGCGGTTTCCCCCCGAAGGGTATTGTCTTTGCCGGCGTAGGGAAAGCCGACTGGGAGATCCGGCTCGGGTTGGAGGCCGGTATCGCGTGTTTCAATTGCGAGTCGGTGCAGGAGCTGCGGGTCATCAACCAGATCGCCGGGGAGATGGGGCTCAAGGCTCCCGTGGCGCTCCGCATCAACCCGCACATTGACGCCCGCACCCACCACTACATCACCACCGGGATCGAGGAGAACAAGTTCGGAATCAATCCGTGGGAATGGGAGGCCGTGGTGGAGGCGCTGGTAGAGACGGAGCACCTCATTTTCAGGGGACTCCATTTCCATATCGGGTCGCAGATCACCAACTACGAAGTATTCAGGGGCCTCTGCGCCCGGATCAACGAGATCGCGCAGTGGTTCACCAACCGCCGGCTCCGGCCCGTCATCATCAACGTGGGCGGGGGCTTGGGCGTCAATTATTCCGACCCCGACGGGCCGATGCCTGATTTTGAGGCCTATTTCGATATTTTTCACCGGCACCTCGACCTGAAGGCGGGCCAGGAGCTGCACTTTGAGCCCGGCCGCGCCCTGGTGGCCCAGTGTGGAACGCTGGTATCCAAGGTGTTATATGTAAAGGAGGGGGTCAACACCCGCTTTGCCATCCTCGATGCGGGGATGACCGAGCTGATCCGCCCCGCCCTCTACCAGGCCTATCACGCCATTCAGAACCTTACTTCCGACGGGCCGGTGCAAAAATATGACGTCGTGGGGCCGATCTGTGAATCGTCCGACTGCTTCGGCAAGGCCGTGGAGTTGCCCGAGACGAGGCGGGGCGACCTGATCGCCATCCGCACGGCGGGGGCCTACGGAGAGACGATGAGCTCGTCCTACAACCTGAGAGAAAAAGTAAAAACCTGGTATTCAGACGAATTATAAATTGATGATCCAAAATCACATCCTGCACCCCGTCAGCCGGCCCGTGAAGCTGGTCCTTGAAGACGGTTTAGAATTCAACGGCTGGTCGTTCGGCGCCGAGAAACCCGCGGCCGGCGAGGTGGTGTTCAACACCGCGATGGCCGGCTACCCGGAGAGCATCACCGACGCCTCCTACCAGGGGCAGATCCTGGTCCTCACCTACCCTCTCATCGGCAACTACGGCGTGCCCGGCCGGCAGCGCGAGCAGGGACTGCTGCAGTTCTTCGAATCCGAACAGATCCACATCAGCGGACTGGTCATATCCGACTACTCCTTCAACTACAGCCACTGGAACGCCGACCAGAGCCTCTCCGACTGGCTCTCCGGATCGGGCATTCCCGGCATCCACGGCATCGACACCCGTACGCTCACGCAGCATTTACGGGATAAGGGGGCTATGCTGGGCAAGATCATTTTTGACGAGGAGATCCCCTTCTACGACCCCAACCGGGTGAACCTGGTCAATGAGGTGAGTACCAAGGAGATCGTGCGCTATGGCAACGGCCGGCACAAGATCATCCTGGTCGATTGCGGGGTGAAGAACAACATCATCCGTTGCCTGTTGAGGCGCGACACGGAGGTGATCCGGGTGCCGTGGGACTATGACTTCAGCACCATCCCGCACGACGGGCTCTTCATCTCCAACGGTCCGGGCGACCCCAAGCAGTGCCAGGTCACGATCAACCACCTGCGCCGGGCTTTTGAACACGACACGCCGGTATTCGGCATCTGCCTGGGCAACCAGCTGATGGGCCTGGCGGCAGGAGGCGACACCTACAAGCTCAAGTACGGCCACCGCAGCCACAACCAGCCGGTCCTTCAGAAGGGGACCAACAAGGCCTACATCACCTCACAGAACCACGGCTACGCGCTCGACGACCACACCCTGCCGGATGAGTGGGAACCCCTCTTCATCAACCTCAACGACGGCACCAACGAAGGCATTCGCCACAAAACCAAGCCCTTCTTCTCCTCCCAGTTCCACCCGGAGGCCAGCAGCGGCCCGACGGACACGGAGTTTTTGTTCGACCTCTTTATACAAAAGATAGAAGAGTAAAGAAGAAAGATTAAAGAGGTTCATTCTGAAGATAATAAGATTAAGGATGAAAGACATATTAAATCAGTCAAGTGCTGTCACTAACCCCAGACTTCAGTCTGGGGGTGATTCTGGCCATCAGATCCGGAAAGTCCTCGTTCTCGGTTCCGGGGCGCTTAAGATCGGCGAGGCCGGCGAGTTCGACTATTCCGGTTCGCAGGCGCTGAAGGCGTTGCGGGAGGAGGGCATCGAGACAGTGCTGGTGAACCCGAACATTGCCACGGTGCAGACTTCGGAGGGGATAGCCGACCAGATCTATTTCCTGCCGGTGACGCCCGACTTTGTCGAGAAGGTGATCATCAAGGAGCGGCCGCAAGGTATTCTCCTGGCCTTTGGGGGTCAGACTGCGCTCAACTGCGGCGTAGCCCTGCACAAGGCGGGCATCCTTGAGAAGTACGGGGTGCAGGTGCTCGGCACGCAGGTGAAGGCCATTATGGATACTGAGGACCGCGATCTGTTCGTGCAGCGGCTCAATGAGATTGAGGTCAAGACCATCCAGAGCAAGGCCGTCAGTACCCTGAAGGAGGCCAAGGAGGCCGCCGCGACCCTCGGCTACCCGGTGATCATCCGGTCGGCCTACTCTCTTGGCGGGCTGGGCAGCGGCTTCTGCGACAATCCCGAAGAGCTGGAAAAGCTGGCCACCAAGTCGTTGACGATGGCCCCGCAGATCCTGGTGGAGAAATCGCTGAAAGGATGGAAAGAGGTTGAATATGAAGTGGTTCGCGACCGGTACGACAACTGCATCACGGTTTGCAATATGGAGAACTTCGACCCGTTGGGGATCCATACGGGCGAGAGCATCGTGGTGGCGCCATCGCAGACCCTCACCAATGCAGAATATCACAAGCTCAGGGCCCTGTCGATCAAGATCATACGCCATATCGGCATCGTAGGCGAATGCAACGTGCAGTATGCCCTCGATCCCCACTCGGAGGATTACCGGGTGATTGAGGTGAACGCCCGCCTGAGCCGCTCATCGGCACTCGCATCCAAGGCCACCGGCTACCCGCTCGCCTTCGTGGCGGCCAAGCTGGGCCTCGGGTACGGGCTGCACGAGCTGAAGAACAGTGTCACGCGCACCACCACTGCCTGCTTTGAGCCGGCGCTCGACTATATCGTGGTGAAGATCCCGCGGTGGGACCTCGACAAGTTCGCCGGGGTGAGTCACGAGATTGGCTCGAGTATGAAGAGCGTGGGTGAGGTGATGGCCATAGGGCGCACCTTTGAGGAGGCGATCCAGAAGGGACTGAGGATGATCGGTCAGGGGATGCACGGCTTTGTCGGCAACCGCGGCCTTCACTTCAGCGACCTGGAGAAGGAGCTCAACACCCCCACCGATATGCGCATCTTCGTCATCGCGCAGGCCCTGGAGGAGGGGATGAGCGTGGAGAAGATCCATCAGCTCACGGGCATCGACCGCTGGTTCCTGGTCAAGCTCAACGACCTGGTGAGCATCCGGCACCGGCTGGAGGAGTACGACACCCTGGAGGGGCTTAACCTTCACCTATTAAAAGAGGCCAAGATCAAGGGATTCAGCGACTTTCAGGTGGCGCGATTCGTCCTGAAGAGCCCTGTTGAAGGCATCGAGGCCGGAATGAACCGGGTGCGGGCTTTCCGCAAGGCAGCGGGCATCGTGCCTTACGTGCGGCAGATCGACACGCTGGCGGCGGAGTACCCGGCACAGACGAACTACCTGTACCTCACCTACTCCTCCACGCAGCACGACATCGGTTTCGACCACGATCAGGAGCCGGTGGTGGTGCTCGGGTCGGGCGCCTATCGCATTGGCAGCTCGGTGGAGTTCGACTGGTGCAGCGTCAACGCGCTACAGACGATACGCAATGAGGGGTACCGCGGGATAATGATCAACTACAATCCCGAGACGGTATCCACCGACTATGACATGAGCGACCGGCTCTATTTTGATGAGCTATCGTTCGAGCGGGTGATGGACATCCTCGACCTCGAGAAGCCGTTGGGCGTAGTGGTATCGATGGGTGGCCAGATCCCCAACAACCTGGCCCTGAGGCTCCACGAGCAGCAGGTTCCGATCCTGGGCACCTCGCCCGTGTCGATCGACCGGGCGGAGGACCGCCACAAGTTCTCGATGATGCTCGATATGCTGGAGATCGACCAACCCGAATGGCAGGAGCTGACGAGCATCGAGGAGATCCACTCATTCACTGACCGCATCGGGTTTCCGGTGCTGATCCGTCCTTCGTACGTGCTCTCGGGCGCCGCGATGAACGTGGTATCGAACAAGGAGGAGCTCGACAACTACCTGACCCTGGCGGCCCGGGTGTCGAAGCAGCATCCGGTGGTGGTGACTGATTTCATCGAGCAGGCCAAGGAGATAGAGATCGATGCCGTGGCCGACCGCGGGGAGCTGATTGCCTATGCCATCAGCGAGCACGTGGAGTTTGCGGGGGTTCATTCGGGCGATGCCACGATGGTGTTTCCGCCGCAGAAGCTCTACTTCGAGACGGTGAGGCGCATCAAGAAGATCACCCGCCAGGTGGCCGGGGAGCTGAACATCACCGGTCCGTTCAATATCCAGTTTCTGGCCAAGGACAACGACATCAAGGTGATCGAGTGCAACCTGCGGGCTTCGCGTTCGCTGCCGTTCGTATCCAAAGTATTGAAGACCAACCTCATCGAGCTGGCCACCAAGGTGATGCTCGGCGTGCCGGTGGAGAAGCCGCACAAGTCGATCTTCGACCTCGACTATATTGGGGTGAAGGCTTCGCAGTTCAGTTTCTCGCGGTTGCAGAAGGCTGACCCGGTGCTGGGTGTCGATATGTCGTCGACCGGCGAGGTAGGTTGTTTGGGCGAGGACTATTACGACGCGGTATTGAAGTCGATGCTCTCGGTCGGTTACCGCATTCCGCGGAAGAACATCCTGTTGAGCACTGGTCCGATCAAGGACAAGGTGTATCTGCTGGAGGCGTGTCATTTGTTGGCGGACAATGGCTATCAGATCTTTGCCACGAGGGGTACGGGTGATTTCCTGAGGGGCAATGGCATTCAGGCCACGATCCTGAACTGGCCCGATGATCCCGCGCCGCCGAACGTCACCGAGTACATTCGCAACGGGCTGATCGATTTGGTGATCAATATCCCAAAGAACCTCACCCAGGGCGAATTGCAGAACGATTACACCATTCGCAGGACTTCCATCGACTTTAATGTTCCGCTGATCACCAATGCCCGCCTGGCTGCGGCGTTTGTCACGGCCTTTTGCAAGCTCGACATGGAGGACATTTCCATAAAGGCGTGGAAGGAGTATTAGCCAAGGGGTCCCGGCTTGCGCCGGGATGACAGGGACGCTGGGGGAAAGGGTCCCGGCTTGCGCCGGGATGACAGGGCGCTGGGGGGAAAGGGTCCCGGCTTGCGCCGGGATGACAGGGCGCTGGGGGAAAAGGTCCCGGCTTGCGCCGGGATGACAGG
>JAWOHI010000160.1:0-7488 GCA_046485255.1 Bacteroidales bacterium | reverse complement strand
TCGATCACCCCGGGTGATATCATTACCGCCTGCTTCATAAGACTTATTTAAGAAAAGAGTTTGTACAAAATGATCAAAGTCAGGATCAACACCAGTGCCCAAAGCCTGGGATCGCGGATTCCCTCGAACTTGCCGCGTGTAACGGCCGCCAGCGGATGATCCCACGTATATTTCTCAATGATGGCGGGATCTGGCCTCGGTGTCAGGTAACTTACTGAGAAATAGATGACGGTACAGATCACGAACAGCCACCAGGCCTGCATCATAAAGGGCAGGTTGAGGCCTTTGGTGAGGTGCTTGTAACCGCTGATGGGCTCAAAATCCAGACAGAAAAAGGTTACTCCGAGTGCAAGGCCGGCGATCAGGGTAGCCATCGCTGCCTGCTTGGTCCCCCTTTTTGAAAAAACGCCGAAGAGAAGGACCACTGCAACCGGAGGCGCAATGGCTGAGGCAATCTTGTTGATCGCTTCAAAAATGCTCGAAAACTGGTCTCCCTGGGTTGACCAGGCCATTGCAAGAAGCATCACCAGCATCGCCGCGATCCGCCCGGCCCTGATCTGACCCCGGTCGGAGGTTGACGGCTTGATTCTTTTGACAATATCCACCGCAACCAGCGTGGCGGAACTATTCAAGGCCGCCGCTATGGTGCTCATCAGGGCAGCCAGCAGCGTGGCTGCCATCACCCCTTTAAGTCCAACCGGCAACAACTGGTTGATCATTACCGGAAAGGCCTGGTTCGCATCGGTGCCGATGATGTCGCGGAACAAGACATAGGCAATTACACCCGGAAGTACCAGAATGAATACCGGAAGAATCTTCAGAAAACCAGCGAAGATGGGTCCCAGCCGGGCATCGTTTTCTGTCTTGGCGCCAAGAACCCGCTGAACGATAGTCTGATCGGAACACCAGTACCACAATCCCAGAATCGGGTATCCCAACAGGCACGCATACCAGGTAAGGCCCGACTCGTAACCTCCCTCTCCCAGGGCAGCGAGGCTCTCGCGGGAGTGCAGCATCTTAAGCTGGCCGGGTTTGAGCTGGGCCTTGAACTCAGCCAGGGTGGTCACGCCCTGATCAGGAAGGGCAAGAATGGCTATGATCGTCAATATGACTGCTCCACCGATAAGGATGAAGGTCTGGATGCTCTCCGTTACCACAACAGCCTTAAGTCCCCCTAATACCGTGTAAATGGTTGTAACAACTGAAATTATGATGATGGAGGTCATCACATTAATTCCAAAGAAAGTCTCAAATACCACCGCACCCGCGTACAGGCTCATCCCAATGTGAACGAACAGCGCGCCGATGATCCCAATAATGGCCAGGACGGTCCGGGAACCCGGGCCATACCGCTTCTCAAGGAATTCAGGCAATGTTGAGATCTTGCTCCTAAAATAGAAAGGGGCAAACACGATCCCCAGCAGGATCAGGGTGATCGCCGCCAGCCACTCAAAATTTCCCCAGACCAGCCCTTCGTTGTATCCCGAAGCGGCAAGTCCAACCAAATGTATGGTCGAGATGTTTGAAGCAAAGAGTGCCGCTCCGATGATCGGCCATTTGAGTCCACGGCCGGCCAGGAAATAACCATCGCTGGTCATCTTCTTCAACTTGACCGACAGTACACCAATGACCAGAATACCAACTAAATAGGCAACAATAATAATGGAATCAACCGGGTTCAGCGAAGGATTCATCACTTATGAATTAGGAATGCGTTGGAGCAGGTTTAGCTGGAAAAAGAGAAACAGGTGAAGATAATCACCTGCTTCTCTAATCCATCCACTATTTGTTCAAACTTTACGAATTATTGAATTGGTTTAACTCAATTACTTTTTACCAGGTTAAAACTATGGCTTAATTGGAGGAAGGTGAATCAATTATTTGCCCGGTTGGTATACTATCTTAGCCTGTCCGAAATGATCGTTTTCGATGATTATTGACCATCTTTGAATTTGGAAGCAAAAGGAGCAAGGAGCGTATGGCAAACATCCTTAAAGACCTCAAACGACCCGACCACAAACCCCGGTTTGGAGGCCTCGAGATCTTCCGCTACATAGGACCGGGGCTCCTGGTCACTGTCGGCTTCATCGACCCGGGAAACTGGGCCTCCAACCTGGCAGCCGGAGCGGGATTCGGGTACAAGCTCCTCTGGATGGTCACCTTCTCCACTATTATGCTGATCATCCTCCAGCATAACGTAGCCCATCTGGGCATCGCCACGGGCCTCTGCCTCTCCGAAGCAGCAACCACCTACCTCAAGCCGGCGTGGTCAAAAGGAATTCTCGGAACCGCAATGCTGGCCTCCGTCTCCACCTCCCTCGCCGAGATCCTGGGCGGAGCCATCGCCCTGAATATGCTCTTTCATATCCCGATCAGGGCCGGAGCCATCCTCGTATTGGTTTTCGTCACCATAATGCTCCTGACGAATTCCTACCGCCTGATCGAGAAATGGATCATCGCTTTTGTGTCAATTATCGGATTATCATTCATTTACGAGCTCAGTCTGGTCAACATCGACTGGGGCGAGGCGGCCAGGTCCTGGATTACCCCATCCTTTCCAAAAGGCTCAATGATCATCGTGATGAGCGTCCTGGGCGCCGTGGTAATGCCCCATAACCTCTTCCTCCATTCCGAGGTCATCCAGAGTCGCCAATGGAACCTGAAAGACGATAAGGTCATTAAGAAGCAGCTCGATTATGAGCTGTTCGATACCCTGTTTTCAATGATCATCGGCTGGGCCATCAACAGCGCAATGATCCTGCTCGCCGCCGCAACCTTCTTCAAGTCGGGAACTCCGGTAACCGAACTCGAACAAGCCCACGAAACCCTGCAACCCCTTCTGGGCAGCCAGGCCGCTATCATTTTCGCCATCGCCCTGTTATTTGCGGGAATTGCCTCAACCATCACTTCCGGGATGGCCGCGGGAAGCATCTTCGCCGGACTATTCAAGGAACCCTACGATATCAAGGATAACCACTCACGCCTGGGAGTCCTAATCTCACTGGTGGTGGCAACCATCATCATATTCCTCATATCCAATCCGTTCAACGGACTAATCCTCTCCCAAATGTTCCTTAGCATCCAGCTGCCATTTACCGTGTTCCTGCAGGTCTACCTCACCTCCTCCGAAAAAGTGATGGGTAAGTATAAAAACTCAAAAGCCGGAAAGATCACCCTATACGGCATCGGGGGCATCGTGACCCTACTCAATATCGCACTACTGGTCAGCTTCTTCACCGGCTAATCCTGAGGCAATGATCACTAATGGGTAGTTTGACAATCTGATTTTAAATTGTTTTATTTACGGATCAAACCAGGCCAACCAATCATCGAAAACCATATTTTCCTAATCAAAAAACAACAACCAATGGAACTGCACGGCTCAGAAACCGAAAAAAACCTCCTCAAAGCTTTCGCCGGTGAATCACAGGCCCGAAATCGCTACGAATTCTTTGCAAAAGTGGCCCGCCAGGAAGGGTACGAACAGATCGCTGCCATTTTTGAAGAAACCGCTGAAAATGAAAAAGTTCACGCCAAGAGATTCTTCAAATTTCTCGACGGGTATCCCGTAGAAATAACCGCAACCTACCCCGCCGGCAAGATCGGTACCACAGCAGAAAACCTCAAAGCGGCAGCAATGGGTGAAAACGAGGAGTGGTCGGAGCTTTATCCCGAATTTGAACGGGTAGCGCGTGAAGAAGGGTTCAAGGAAGTGGCCACGGCGTTCAAATTGATCGCCAAAGTCGAGGTCGAACACGAAAAACAATACCTCAAGCTGCTGGCAAACCTGGAATCCGGAGAGGTGTTCCAAAGATCTGAAAAAGTGCTCTGGAAATGCCGTAAATGCGGATACATCCACGAGGGCACCAAACCGCTCGAAACCTGCCCAGCTTGCCTTCACCCAAAAGCATTTTTCGAGATTAAGGCAGAGAACTATTGATTGTGAATTATTTAGCTGACATCCAATTTGTTGAGAGCGCCGATCCAGGCGCTCTTTTCACGAATGACCGCAATTAAACCAGGAATGAGGATCCTTCTCACCGGTGCCACGGGCTATGTCGGCAGACGCCTGATCCCTGCCCTGCTTGAATCGGGCCACGAAGTGATTTGCTGTGTCCGCGCAGGTAACCGTTTTCTGGTCGAAAACACCCATCCCAACCTGTCGGCCATTGAAGTGGACTTCCTGAAGCCCGAGCAGATCAAACGCCTCCCCTCCAACATCGATATCGCATTTTTCCTGATGCATTCAATGAATGCTTCCCAAAAAAACTTCGAGAACCTGGAAAAGTGCATTGCCATCAACTTCGTCCAATACATCAATGATTCATCCGCCAAACAAGTCATCTACCTCAGCGGGCTGGTTCCGGCCGATGATGACCTGTCGCCTCACCTGCGCTCACGCTGGGAGGTCGAAAAAATCCTGAAACTGGGCAAGCCCCCCGTTACCATCCTCCGCGCAGGAATCGTGGTCGGCTCCGGAAGTGCCTCTTTTGAAATTATCCGCGACCTGGCCGAAAAACTCCCTTTTATGATCGCGCCGGCCTGGCTGAATAACCGCTGCCAGCCCATCGCCATCCGGAACGTGATCCAGTACCTGATCGGTGTGATGGGCAATAACCGCTGCCTGAACAACACCTTCGACATCGGCGGACCCGAGATCCTCACCTACAGGGAGATGATCCTAAACTACGCCCGCGTGCGAAACCTGAAGAGGAGGATCATCACCCTGCCGGTTATGACGCCCAGGCTCTCATCCTATTGGCTGTTCTTCATAACAACAACCTCTTACAAGCTGGCAACCAGCCTGGTTGAAAGTATGAAGTCAGACCTGGTATGCCATGATAATGAACTGGAGTGCATCCTTGGGATCGAAGCCATCAGCTATGAACAATCCATCAAGCTGGCCTTCGCCAAGATCGAGCAAAACCTGGTCCTCTCGAGCTGGAAGGATGCGCTAAACGACCCCGGACTGTTCAAGCGGATGACGGCTTTCATTGAAGTGCCCCGCTTTGGCACCTACCGCAATCACCAGATCGTTCCCATCGGAGAAGACTATGAACTGACCTTGCGTAACATCTGGTCACTGGGAGGCGACAGGGGATGGTACTATGCCAATTGGATCTGGAGAATACGGGGGGTGATCGACCGGCTCGTGGGTGGTGTCGGGCTCCGTCGCGGACGCACCAATCCGGTGCTCATCCACCCTGGCGATGCCCTCGATTTCTGGCGGGTCCTGATTGCCGACCGCGCCAACAGGCGACTGCTTCTTTTTGCCGAAATGAAATTGCCCGGGGAAGCGTGGCTAGAATTCTCAATACTACAGGGTAAGAACGGCTACGAGCTGCATCAGACTGCCACCTTCAGACCCAGCGGGATCTCCGGACGATTCTATTGGTTCGGTCTATTCCCCATCCATATCATCATTTTCCGCAATATGGCCAGGAGAATGGTCAAACCCCATCCAAATAAAAACCTGCCACTTTGAACGCGATCCAGAGAAAAGAAGCTTTCCCAGGTTCCCTAGAAAAGCCTCCAACCAATCGAGCAGAAAAACAGGTTGTTCCTGAGATCGAAATTATTCAGCGAGCTGATATTCAAAAACTGCTTCAAGCCAAAATCATACCCGACGTCAAACGTCAGGAACAACAAATCCAGTCCGGCCCCCAGCTGCACCCCCCAGGTGGCATCCCTGAAATCATCCCGTGTGATCCGGTCGGATTCATCGACACCGTTGATAGTCAAAAGGTAATTCTTGTTGACCAGGAAGGAGGCAACTGGCCCCCCCCAAACCCGCAGGCGCGCTACTTTGAGATCCAACAATTTATACCCTAACAGCAGGGGAACATCAATGGTTCTCAAGGTTACGGTCTGAGTGATTTTAAGCTCCGGCGTCTGGCTTATCGGGTCGATGATGGTGGTCTCCATCGCGCCCCTCTTCACCACAAAATAGGTTTCAGGCTGGATGTAAAAGTGACCGAGGTAAACACTGAAAAAGAGTCCTGCCTGTCCACCCGATTTGATATCTCTCACATAATCAGTATAATCCGTAGATAACCGGGTCGAATTCCAACCAAGTTTTGGACCAAAACTGATGACTCCCTGCGCCATCGCAAGAATTGGCAAAGCGCAGACAACGAATAATACCAATGCTCGTTTCATCTTGCTAATTGTTTATACGCTCCTTATCCTGTTAAACGGGTTTTCGGGAAAAAAGTAACAAACTCCGGCCTTTTATGTTAAAGACGCTAAATCCCTCCGTCCGTCAAGCCATTCAGCCGGAATCCTGCCTTGATGCTATTAAAGGGATAATCACGAATCCCCTTCTCGTACCCAACCACCAGCCCTGCCGTGCCGAACTTCAGGCCGATTTCGGCCTTGTAAACCAGCGGGTGATCGCCGTTGTGCATATAGCCGCTGTATCCTCTGAGCGACTGGCTGAAAAAAAACTGATTCAAGCTGAAATCTATGCCCATTCCATATAATAACGCATCATTCTGGGGATAATTATCAAGCAGGGTCTGATAGACATAGAATCCAACCTCACCGTATAACCTGATTGATTCGAGCCGGCTTTGCCCTGTCTTAATCGTCTTGCCGGCCGAAAGATCAAGATGATAGCCGGGGGTATCGGTAAACCGGGCATCCTGGCGGCTGGTCCCGCTCGCAGTCCGGCAAGCCATTGCAAAAGCAAGGTCCGGCAAATAACGATGATCCTTCAGAACCTGAACGATCGTTCCGAAATAGATGTCACCGGCCGAAAATCCTTCAACTGCCTCGCCCGAAAAAGTACGCCTGAGCCGGCTTACACTGCGGTCCATACGGTAATACTCCACCGGCACATACCTGAATTCAAGCCCTACCATTCCTTTCGCCAGGGGGACCACCAGGTTTGTCAGGAAATTGTAGGTCAGATCACCCTGGCTAAAGTAGGTTTCAAACAGACCCGTCCAATTTATCCGCTCAGGAACCCTCCCCTGATGCAATTCGGGAACAGGGAGCGCATTTGGCCCCAGATAGGCCGGCGCAAGGATCATATACCTCGAACGGTGGGTAATCCCGTCCCAACCGGTATAGGGATCAACGGGGATGTACTTGTTCTGGCCATTAAGGTCGAACGGAGCGAGCAGCATCACTGACAGGAGCAAAAAGAGACACCTCATTGGTAATTCAGGCTGAATGGCCAAAGATACCTTCTTCCCGCCAAAATCGTTATTTTTACTTCCGTGAATAATCCCCGGATGGCATCAAATATCCCGCTTGCCGAAAGAATGAGGCCTCAAAGCCTTGATGATTACGCTGGTCAAGAGCACCTGGTTGGCGAAAACGCCATCCTGCGGCTCTCCATCGAATCGGGAAACCTGCCTTCCTTCATCCTCTGGGGTCCTCCGGGTGTTGGCAAGACCACCCTCGCCCGCATCGTGGCGAGGCAACTCGACCGGCCATTCTACACCCTGAGCGCCATCAATTCGGGAGTTAAGGATATCCGGG
>JAWOHI010000129.1:0-4410 GCA_046485255.1 Bacteroidales bacterium | reverse complement strand
CTTTCTATTTCTTCAGTGTCGTGGCCACCGGCCGCTGGCTCAACTGGTCGGTCGTTGGAGCCCTGTTGCTGGTCCTGCTCTTTTACGGCAGCAGCAGCTTCAGCGAATCCATCAGCGCGGGCAAATATCCCGGATATGACGAATACCGCCGGAGAGTTCCCCGGTTTATTCCATTCCTCAAATGCCCCCGGCATTAGCCAGAGGTTTATGGATTAATTGATTAAATTTGTAAGAACCAAGCCATTTGCATCCAATTATTATTAAATCAAAACACATCCCGATATGAAAAAGCTAATCTCTATTGCCGCCATCATCTTTTTGATGGTCAATGCCTTTGGGCAAAACGCCGATAAGAAATGGTCGGTGGGGGTCATCGTGGGCAAGCCCGAGTATGTGGGCGACCTGGGCAATGGCTTTCTCGATTTTGTTCCTCACTATGCCACCATCGGCCTGAGCGGGGCACGCTACCTCACTCCCTCGTTTGATCTGGCCCTGCAGGTTGAGTATGGCGATTACGGGTATTTCCAGGACTGGACCACCAATTTCCTGGCCAATATGGTCAATGGCAGCCTGTTGCTGAAATATAAGCTGAATAACGGATACCTCCTGCTCGAAAAGGCCCGCATCGCGCCGTTCCTTGCCGTAGGAGCCGGTCTGGCGGTCTTCAGCCAGGGGCGCGACCTCGATGTAAGGCCAGGCATCCGGACCCTTTCGGGAACCGACCCGATCCTGCCCATCGGTGGCGGGATCCGGTTCAACATCATCCCGGCCCTCTCCCTGCAGTACCAGCTCCTGTTCAACCTCACGGGCAGCGATGATCGCGACCTCGTGACTGAAGGCGGAAACGACCATTTCTTCAACCATACCGTAGGACTGTTCGTCAACCTGGGCAGCTCAAAAACCGACAGCGACCTCGATGGCGTGCCCGACAAGCTGGATAAATGCCCCAACACTCCCATTGGAGTGGCTGTTACCCCCGACGGCTGTCCGGTCGATCGCGACGGTGACGGAATACCTGATTACCAGGATGAGTGCCCCGATGTGAAAGGCCTGCCCGCCTTCAAGGGGTGCCCTGATCGCGATGGCGACGGCATTCCCGATCACCTGGATGAGTGCCCCGACGTGAAAGGCCTGCCCGCCTTCAAGGGGTGCCCCGATAGCGATGGCGACGGCATTCCCGATGCGGAAGACCGCTGTCCCGATGCCCCCGGGCCAAAAGAGCTCCGTGGCTGCCCCGACAGTGATGGCGATGGCATTCCCGATATCGATGATAAATGCCCAACGGTAGCCGGGATCATTGAAAACAAAGGGTGTCCGCCGGTGAAAGAGGAGGAGAAGAAAGTGTTCGACGAAGCGCTCCGGGGGATCCACTTCGAGATCGACCGCGATATGATCAAGGCCGTCTCCTACCCGATCCTCGACAACGTGGTATCCGTGATGCGGAACAACCCGCAATACAACCTCGAGATCAACGGCCATACCGACTCAACCGGCAGTGACGAGCACAACCTGGATCTATCCCAGCGGCGCGCCAGGGCCGTCAGGGAGTATCTGGTTGGCAAGGGGATCGACCCGGGTCGCCTCACCTCCAATGGCTTCGGCGAAAGCAAACCCGTGGCTCCGAACGATACGGAAGAGGGCCGCGCCCTCAACCGCAGGGTGGAGTTCAAGGTGATCTTCTGAACGGGAGCCTAACTCCGCTTATCAGGCGTAAATGTCCTTGCGCCTGAACAGGATGAAACTGAACGACGCGAGCAGGATGGCTGCCCCCAGCGGGATCAGCACCCTCCAGCCTTCCAGTGCATATCCAGGCAAGGTCACATCCAGGTTGATGTACTTGAACGGCGTCAGGTAAAGCAGAAAATCCGCCTTGCCGTAAACCTTCAGGATCATATCGAACAGGTAGCAGCCCATCACGATGCCGATGCCTATGCCGACACCCGAACGGCCGCGCCTGAACAGCATGCTGATGAACATTCCCAGTGCCATCAGGAAGAGACAGGCCGTCAGGCCGTAGAGGTGAAGGATGGTGAGCGTGCCCACATCCGCTGCTTTGCTGTCGATCAGCGTAATGCCAACCACGGCGGTCACGTAGATGAGCAGGTTGACCGTCAGGATATAAACCAACACCACCCCCATCTTTGACAGGAGAATCCGGTGCCTGGCCACCGGCCGGGTGAACAGAAACTCAGCCGTCTTGTGGTACTCCTCCTTAGCGATCATATTGATTCCCCAAACCACTGAGAATCCGCCAGATATCAGCGGAACTACGAAGACGAAATAGGTGGCGTAAAAGCCCATTATGCTGCCCCAGGATTGGGCATCGAAGTTCAGCGCCTTCAGAAACCCTTCCGGCATCGTGCCAAACATATCCGCCACCGACGACATCATCGGAGTCATCGTTGAATTGACAATCAATACGAGGATCAGGTACCCACAGGCAATGGCCGTTGCAGAAATCCAGCCAACCAGTCCGCGTTTCAACTCCTTGGCAAAGAGAATAGTACTCATTTCACTTCCTCCTGATTTCCGGATTCCTTGTAATAATGCATAAACACCTCCTCCAGGTCGGGCTCGGCAATATAGAGCTGATCCAGGGGCAACCCGGCCAGCTCAACAACCAGCGGCTTGATCTCCCCTTGGAAAAGGAACGAGTAGCTGTGATCGTGGCCGTTGAACGAGAGGATCCCCGGCGTGGTCAGTTTCAAACCGGGAACCTCCCTGGTGAGCCGGATGTCCACCCGGGTGAGCATCCGCTTCTTGAGGTCAGCCACGTCGGCCTCCTCCGCCAGTCGCCCCTGCTTGATGATCGCCACCCGGTGGCAGAGCTTCTCCACCTCGCTGAGGATGTGCGAGGAGAAGAAGATGGTAGTTCCCTCCCGGTTGGCCTCCCGCAGGATATCAAAGAAGCGGTGCTGCATCAGCGGGTCCAGCCCGCTGGTGGGCTCATCCAAAATCAACAGCCGCGGGCGGTGCAACAGGCTCTGGATCACCGCCACCTTCTTGCGGTTACCCGTCGACAGATCTTCGATCCGGCGATTCAGGTCGACCTCCAGCGCCTCCACCAATCCCCTGTAATAACCGTTCAGTTCAGCCCCGTAAAAGCCTGCCGAATAGCGTAGCAGCTCCTTCACGGTCATCCCTTGGTAATAGCTCACCTCCGAGGGCACAAAACCGATCATTTTCTTGATTTCGGGCGCCTTCGCGATCATATCGAGGCCAAATACCCGGCCCGATCCCCTGGTTGGAAAGATCAGGCTGAGCAACAGCCTGATAGTGGTTGATTTGCCGGCACCGTTCGGTCCGATGAACCCGAAGATCTCCCCCTCCGCAACACTCAGGTCGAGATCCTCGATGCCCCGGTCCTTGCCGTAAAACTTGGTCAGCCGGCTGGTTTCAATGGCTTGCATCTGGTTTGAGTTAAAAACCAATAAAGTTAGAGAAAATTAATACATTCACCCAGCCCCGGCGGGGCTTTTCAAACCCTTTGGGAGATGAATGGAGAAAAGAGGCTCACCATCCCGGAAGCCGCACGATTACTGGAGGTTTCGCAGGCTACCATCAGGAACTGGCTCCGTTCGGGATTGCTCGACTCGCTCCTCACCAGTGCGGCCGTGCAGCAGTTCCGGGCGTCGCTGATCCGGGGCGAGACGGGCCGCCTGAGGCAGCGGGCCAACAAGCAGGCCTCCAGCCGGCTCACCCAGCCGGCAGGAAGTGCCGGAAATCCTGGTTTGACCAGGGTCATCAGCCAATTGGCCGACTTGCGCCGGCAGGGCAACCTGACCACCGACTCCCTCCTGTTCCTGGTAACCCTCGGCTGGCTGGAGCGATCTGGAGAGGTGGCCCTCGCGCTGGAGGGGAGCCATAAGCCGCCGTTCCAGGCCAGGAGAAAATGGGTCCAGACACTCCTGGAGGAGCGGCAGAACACCCTCCACGCCAACAGCTCCGCGCTTGGGCCGGTCAGGGACCTGCTCCAATCCAGCGGGATCAAGCCGGGAACCGACCTGCCAGGGCTCCTCTATCAATCCTTGGTCTCGGAAGGTGATCGCTGGAAATCCGGGAGTTACTACACCCCTGAACCCGTCGTCAAAAAGATGACCGGCAAGCTGGTCAACCCGGATGGCCGCTTCCTCGATCCCTGCTGCGGCACAGGCACCTTCCTGGTGCAGGCAGCCCGCCTGAACCGGCTCACGCCGGATGGCCTCTTCGGGCTTGATACGGACGAGACCGCGCTGTTCATCGCCCGGATCAATCTCTACCTGGAGTACCCCGGCTATGACGGCCCGCTGAACCTCTTCCTGTGCGATGCGCTTGAAAATCAGGGGTTTTCGGAAGGTTTTTTTGATGCCGTCGCCACCAACCCCCCGTGGGGCCTCATAAAGAACGGCCCCCTCAGCCTTTCTTCAGGAT
>JAWOHI010000128.1:0-6986 GCA_046485255.1 Bacteroidales bacterium | reverse complement strand
TTCAAGTTTTAATCGCTGCCTGAAAAAGCAACTGTAATGAAAACAAAATATCACTTTTCAAAACTGGTCCTGGCCTCCCTGGCGCTCTTCCTGCTGGCCACCCCCGGGTGCAGGGATCTTTTCACGGATCCGCTCAAGGACAAGGAGACCGGGGAGGACGTAACCCTTCTCCTGATTGATATGAATGTGGTTAAGACCAAGATAGCCATACTTCTGGTTGATCTTTTGACGGATGAGCCGGTTGATGATGGCGCAGTCAACATCCTTTTTATGGGCTCCAGCGCCGGAAACATCATTACAATGGCCGGCAGGAAGCCGGAAACGTTTTCAACCCTGAATGATTTCCTTGAGGTTGGCTACGATCCTAACCTGGAGGTCAGCCCCGCAAACCCCATTGAGCTGACCATCACGGCGATAAGCCAGCACTATGTGTCGGCTCCCCAGTTCATCAGTTATACGGAGGATGGAAATAAAAGTGTCATTATCAAGATGATACGCATTGCTTCCGGAAAGTCGGCCCACGCTGGGGCTGTCAACGAGCCTTACGACCTTCATTACAACGGGGTCCTTCGGCCGGCCGATTTGGGTTACCTGGGTGATGTCAGTGCAATGACAACCGGGACCGATTGGTCCTACCTCAACTTGTACCGTCCGCTCGTGGCCGGCACGCTGACGGCTGACAACCTGCAGGATCCCATCCTTTACAGTGATTTTGGTTTTTATTATGTGAGTTTAACGGGCGGGGCCAGCCTGGTGCCCCCCGCCCCGGCCACCCGCAGTGCCGGCTTGGCGTCCGGTGACCTGGTTTACACCAGCATACTGCGCAGCGGTATGGCACGATGCGGGACCGGTCTCAGGGTTCACATCGTCAGGGCAGATGGTAAGGCGGGAACCGGGCAGTTCGCCTACACGCTCACCTTTTCCGACGGCCGTGTCAGTTCGGGATTGCTGACGTCAACCTTTCCGTCGGACCACCTGATCGAACCGGTCTATTATCCTGAATCCAACCCGGTTGTGACGATCGCCCTCAAGGGTGACAGTCAGTACGATATGTCCGGGCCGGTAACGCTGACCAGCGCCTGCAACGCCGAGGCTACGTTTACAGCCACCCCGAAAAGCAGCCTCCAGCCCTACCGGTTTATCGTCAGGTACACCTGCCCCGACTCATACATCAGCGTAGCGCTCTCCATCGGCGGACAGTTCAGGAGAAGCGGCACAACCGATGCTTGGTCGGGATTCCGGTTCGAAGAGGGCATCTGCACCCTGCTCCTTGAGCCGGGGACAGAATATGACTTCAGGGTTTCCATCAACGGGGTTTACCACGAATACACCCTGCCAACCGACCCGGAAGATCTGGAAGCGTTTATACGGGATCACCAGAGTGAAGATTACCGCATCAGGGACCTTAAAATTGATGACTCCGGCGAGATGGTCGTTGTTGAGGCCGACCTCGAGCTCAGCGGGGATATCTGCGATTACCTGACGGGTCAGAAATAAACAGGAGAACCGGGTTTGGGCCATATATTCAATAAAGAGTCAATAAGCCTGTTGATACCATAATCATGAAAAAAAAGACTGCAAAAAGAGTTATTGTCGCGATCCTGGCCGGGATCCTGATCATCCTGTTAGCCGGATTCCTGTATATGAACCCCCTGCTTCCGATCATCACCGGCTACGCTGCCAAGAACCTGGCCTCGGGCGTTTTCGTAGCCAACCGGACGCAGGAATCACTGGAGAGCACCGATCTGAACTTCTCGTTCATCAAATATGTCAAGAATCGAGTGGATTGGGACCAGAAAGAGGTGAAAAGCCGGTTCCTCTGGCACCGCTCGACAGCCATCTTTCAGGAAGGCTTCGGGTGTGTCCTGGTGAACGACTTTTCCCCTGCGGCGATCCTGAACCGCCCGTGGCAGCTCCTTCCCTCCGTGCCGGCAAACCCCGACACGCTACCCTGGCCGGCCGGCGACCTGATCGCCGACACCCTGCCGGCCGGCGTGTATCGCGATAAGCTGGACGCGTCCATCAGTAAGGCTTTTGCGGATACCATCCCTCATAAGGGCACCTTTGCCGTGATGGTCGTCTATAAGGGTCAGCCGATCGTGGAAAAGTACAGGGAAGGTTTCAGTCGCGATAACCGTTTCCTGAGCTGGTCGATGGCCAAGAGCGTGACCAATGCCCTCACCGGCATTCTCGTCAAGGAGGGGAAACTGAGCCTGGATGAGCCTGTCGGATTCCCCGAATGGCAAGATGACGACCGGAAGAACATCACCCTCAGGCACTTGATGAACATGAACAGCGGCCTTGAGTGGAATGAGGATTACGGCAATGAATCCGATGTCAACAATATGCTGCACAAGGAGGGTGACTTCGCCGCCTTCACGATCAATAAAAGCCTCGAATCCCCGGTGGGTAAGGTGTGGAACTACTCTTCGGGGACCTCCAACGTGGTTTCATTCATCCACCGCCAGACCATCGGAAACGATACCGAATACTACGCCTTTCCCAGAGAAGCCCTGTTCAACCGCATTGGGATGACCAGCGCCATTTTTGAGGTGGATGCTTCCGGCACCTTCGTGGGATCCTCCTATGTTTACGCCACGATACGCGATTATGCCCGATTCGGGTTGCTCTTCCTCAATGGCGGCAATTGGCTGGGCGAGCAGGTTCTGCCGGAAGGATGGAGCGATTTTTCGGCGGCTGAAGCTCCGGGATCCGACGGGCAGTATGGGGCCTTCTTCTGGATCAACCAATCCGGCATCTTTTATCCGGATGTTCCCCGCGACATGTACTGTTGCCGGGGACACGACGGGCAGTACATTTACATCATCCCCTCGAAAGAGCTGGTGGTGGTGCGTACCGGGTTCTCCAAGAAAGGCACGTTTGATCTTAATGAGTTCCTGAGCGACATCGTGAATTCGGTGGACTAGGGGATAGTGGCAAAATCAGCTACCTCAGCGGTGACGCGGCCATTGAAGAGACGGGCGAAACCAACGCACTGGCCTCCAATCTGCTGGAAAAATCTTCCCACTCTTTTCTCTCCCGCGATGTCCAGAGGGCTTCAGCCAGCGCGTACAAACGGGGAAAAATCTGCCGGTCGATTTCATTCTCTGTCCGTGCGATGTGTGTCCACATATTGGCCTGTGCGCCCAGAATGAATCCTGCCTGCTCCGGTGTGAGCTCCTCCGGTATGGGATCGTAGGAATAGACTTTTTCCAGTGGTGTGGTTTGGTGGCTATAATCAAAATAGCAGTGGGAGGTAGGTGACATCACAACCCGGTGTCCCATCCGGGCAGCCTCAATGCCTCCCATAATGCCGCGCCACGACATTACCGCCGCATTTTCGGCCAGCCCGCCTTCCAGGATTTCATCCCATCCGATCAACTTACGGCCTCTGGAATGGAGAAACCGTTCAATACGCGAAGTGAAATAGCCCTGCAATTCCTCTTCATCCCTCAACCCTTCAGTCATTAAGCGCAGCTGGCACTTCGGACAGCGCATCCAGGCTGCCTTGGGGGCTTCATCTCCTCCGATATGGATGTATTCCGATGGAAAAAGCTCCATCACTTCCGTCAGCACCTCTTCCAAAAACTTAAAAACCGAATCATTACCCGCACACAGGATCTCCTCCGTGATCGCAGGGCCTTTGAAAAACGGGAAGATATGCGTCCTTTTGCCATCACAGGAAAGGTCCGGCTGCAATCGAGCATCAGTCCGCGCCACGCGAACCGTGGATGATCGGAAATCTTACGGCAGGGAATCCTGCCGCTGCCATCCTGGGGGATCATTTGCCGGATCGTCTGCATCCCGTAAAAAAGATCCGTCCCGCATCTCGACCGACAGCGGCCTTGGAATGACCGAAACCTTAAGATCTTCGGCACCCTGATGCCCGGCACAACCGGAAACAAGCAAGCCGCAGAGAATTAAAACTTTGTAATTCATACAATTATCCTATAAAAGAGTCCAGCCAGTCCAAAGTCGCCCCCAATCGATATTGGTTGTGCCACAATTAGCAGCATAGCAAGTTAATTTTCTTTGGTAAGCTGTGCAATTGTCAACCGTTACTTGCACTTGAGCAAACCGCCAACCTTGGAAGGTGCGCAGGCTGTCCTTGATTTGAGAAACGATCATGGCTTGGATTTCCTTGAATATCGGACGGATCCGGATAATTCGTTGTAACAGCTCCGACCGGGAAATAATAGCCCGGAGGGAGATGATCAAGCAGAAAAGCCTCCGGGAGTTAAGGGAACTTATTTTGTTATGATGAAACCATCTCTTAACTTTATGACTATGAGTGTCCAGAGTTACTTGACGTTAACAGCGGACAGGGAGCAAGGAAGGGCATAAAGGAGACCTGAACAGCCATATATGCAGTCGTTCGCCACAGACGAGGCAGGAACGGTGGTACGAGGTGTATTTGGGCAACAAAGGGTTCTTTGACAACATTGACCATTCAGATAGGATGGAGATACTGCTTTGAAAGGTTGAATGTCTGTTTGGCTAAAAGGTTGAGGAACAATTATTTTGTACATTGGGAATATGGTTGGTTACCTTAATATTGTTACGAAGGGCTGTATGAGGCGAAAGGCTTATGTCCGGTTCTGTGAGAGGCTGGGGGTGGGATTCCCCCGGCCTACTCGACACTCCTTTGCAACTGAGAAGTTAACCAACCTTTGCCTCCTCCCTGGCATACAATCGATTCAGTTAATTCTCAAACCACTTGAAAGATGAAAAGAATTGCATTGTTTATGGCTTTGGCTTGTAGTATTACTGCAGCCATGTCGCAGGTTCCATCTGCATTCAGCTATCAGGCTGTTGTCCGCAATTCAGCCGGAGAAATCGTATCAAACCATGCTGTGTCATTCAGAATAAGCATACTGTCTGGATCGGAAAGCGGCACTACCGTTTACTCCGAAACACACAATACGA
Organism: Bacteroidales bacterium; assembly: GCA_046485255.1. Taxonomy (GTDB): domain Bacteria; phylum Bacteroidota; class Bacteroidia; order Bacteroidales; family UBA12481; genus UBA12481. The sequence goes on along the minus strand of JAWOHI010000128.1, from coordinate 2,060 downwards.
GTACCAATGATTTTGGGCTGGCCAACCTGAAAATCGGAATGGGAACGAATAAAACAGGGACATTCAGCCCAGGAGGGTGGGGTTTTGCGAATCATTTCATCAAGGTGGAGGTCGATGTCAATGGTGGTTCCTCATTTACCCATTTTGGCACCGTGCAGTTGTTGTCTGTCCCCTATGCCTTTCATGCCCAGACGGTGGCGGAGGACAATGTGGAGGATGAAGATGCGGACCCTGAGAATGAGCTGCAGGAGCTTAGTCTGACGGGCAAAATATTGAGGTTGAGCAAAGAGGGAGGCAGCGTTGACCTCTCCTCCATCGACGAAGGGAGTTTGAACTTCCCTTTCACCGGGAGAGCTTCTTATGGACAGTCATTGTTCCAGATAATCAATGAAGGTGAAGGCGATGCCATTATTGGAAGGTCAACTTTTGGTGGTGCCGTGGGAGTATTTGGTGAGGCAAGTGCGATTAATGGCACTGGGATCTTTGGAGCGAACCTGAATTCGGGAGGGGTGGTTTTTGGTGTTCGGGGTGAGGTGGGCTCAGACTCAGGTTTCTCAGGATATTTCACAGGCGGGAAGTTTTATGTAGGTGGTAAGGCTGGTTTTGGCACAGACAATCCAACGGCACAACTGGAAGTTGCCGGCCAGATGAAAATTACCGGGGGAAGCCCGGGCGCTGGAAAAGTATTGACGTCAGATGCCGGCGGACTGGCCAGCTGGCAGGATCCATCAGGCGGAGGCAGCTCCTTATGGACCCAGGCCGGGAACAACATTTTTTACGACCAGGGACTGGTGGGAATCGGCATCAATGATCCAAAAACAAACCTGCAGGTCCATTCGGATGACGCAATGACCACAATCCAGGTAACCAATAATTATTCAGGAACCAGTTATGGTTCAGGGGTTTCAATGTATAAATACAATGAAGCCTCAGGAGCAGCTAAATATGCCGGCATTATGAACTGGGAAAACAGCCCCCTTCACCTGGGTGCAAACGGTCAAAACGCTGTTACTATAAGCGAAACGGGTAATTTAGGCATCAATATTTATCCGCAGGCAAGGCTCGATGTTAACGGCCAGATCTTGATCAGGGGAGGAAGCCCGGGCGCAGGAAAGGTCCTTACTTCCGATGCCGGTGGACTGGCCAGCTGGCAAACCCCTTCCGGAGGAGGACTGACATTGCCATATGATGGAACAGCTTCCACAAATGGGCCGGCATTCAGCATTATCCAGACAGGCACGGGACCAAGCCTGTATGCTTATTATCCAGGTCCATCAGGGGATCAGACTTGTATCATCGGCTGGACGGAATCATCCAGCGGGACTGCAATTGCCGGTTATGCGGGTTCCGGAAGCGGAACAAATACAGGGGTTTACGGCAGGTCGTCCTCTTCCAGCGGATATGGGATTGTTGGCCATGTCTCTTCAAGCAGCGGAACCACTTTTGCAGTGAGGGGTAATTGTGCTTCCGCGTCAGGTTTTTCAGGGTATTTTGATGGGGGGAAATTTTACATCAGCGGGAATGTTGGAATAGGCCTTTCGGATCCAACTGCCAAACTTGATGTCAGTGGCCAGGTGAAAATTAGGGGAGGCAATCCTGGTGCGGGCAAGGTCCTTACTTCGGATGCCAACGGGTTGGCCAGCTGGCAGAATCCTTCCGGGGGGTCATCCGTTTGGACGGTTGCTGGGTCAAACATCTATTATAATTCCGGAAATGTTGGAATTGGGACATCCTCGCCTTCAGGCAAACTGGTAATTTCCTCCGGTGAAGATTCCTGGCTTGTGATTGATGATTCCAACGGGGGAAGCAGCCGTCCGGGGATTCAGTTCACCAACAACAATATCCATTACATTGCTGGAGATGATGGGTCGGAAGAGGTATTTGGCATCTACTCCGTTTTTGGCTACAGCAGGTCAAATGCTGCCAGGCTGAATGTCCACGGTCCTTCCGGCACCTGGGGAACTTACATAGGGCTGACACACGATGGCGGTAATGGCATTATCAATACGGATGTTGGGAATATTGTCCTGATGCCCGTCACCGGTAAGGTTGGCATCGGC
>JAWOHI010000413.1:0-4234 GCA_046485255.1 Bacteroidales bacterium | reverse complement strand
TCCAGTTCAAGGTAGTCAAAAGCCTTGCGGGCCGTATTGGCCTGAATGAATATAGGCGGGTATCGTAGGTTTAGCGACACATACTCGTTGAATATCTGCTCGTCAATCCGCCCGTCCTCCTCGAGCATAAAGAAGTCGTAATTACTGCAGATAATCAACACTTTGTTGATTCTCCTCTGCATCAAGAACCGGAACTCCGCCTCACCAAAATCAACCGAAGGCAGCATTGGTTTATGTCTCTCTTCCATATAGTCTAATCCTTGCCTAATGTAACACTTCCCATCCGTATGAGTGATTTCCTTTTCTTACCATCCATCACAATATCCAGATCATGCTCAAACCGGACGTGCTTGAAATAGGGGCCCTCCTCAACCTGGTGTTGCAGGCCGAGGAGTTCATAATCAATAAAATTCTTTCCACCAGCGTGTATGGAAAAGTAGCCAACGTTCATCGAAGTGACGTTGTGGAAAAAATGGGAGCCCAGTGAGGCGTCGAGCGGAAAATCTGACAGGTCAGTCTCCACAATCACGCGGGCATTTGATATTTGTGACCACTTGACAGGAATCCCGATAAACTTGTCCCTCGATCCCCATCGACCAGGCCCGATGAGGACATATTCCCTCCGCTCCGCCCTTAACTTTTCATTCAAATTCTCGATTTCCGAAGCCATCTCTTCTGTTTTCATCTTGTTGAACCTTTCCGGATCCACGAAGACCACATCACGGACACCCCTCAGCCTTCCGTTCCCCAGGCTTCTCTCGGAATACAGCAGGGTATTTTCGTTTGACACCTGGTCAATGTCCACGGTAAAATCCTCATCGGCCCCCACCATCGGCTTGATTTGCAGCAGGTAGAAGGAGGCGCGGTGCTGCGTATCAGGGGCCAAATCAACCGCATATTCGATCTCCACCGCGGTTCCGAGGGCTTCGTGAACGACGTCCAGGATCACTTCTATGGTTTTTGCCAAAGGAACATAATCATACTGTAAGATATCCGCGAAATTCAACACCCTGGGGCCGCTCCCCTGCAGACCCGGCTCAAGCCGGTCGTTATTGGCATTATAGAAGGATGCCAGGTGCTTCAGGGATCCGTGTCGCTCAGCCTCCGAAATGTCCAGTCTTGACAGCCCGGCCTCCTCGCCATCCAGGAGGTTCAACTCTCTACGTTGCAAATTCGCGGCATAAAAATAGACCTGTGAGGTCTTCATCTGGTCCTTGATGGAAGATATCTGCAAGGTAGGATACTTGGGCGAAAACCGCCAAGCCTTCTCCCCCTCCACAACATACCGTCCTAATCCTAAGGCTATTACAGCACATCCATCGTGGGGCTCCATATGAGCAACCGGATAATAGTTGTAGGATTGGCCCGTCCCGCTGATATGCGGATAGTAGAAATGGTCGTGCTCATTACCAACCAATTCCTGGATGACAACCGCCATCTTCTCCTCCTCTACGCTATAGTTCACCGCATCAAAGTACATCCTGGCCTCGGGTGAAAAAATCGAGGAGTAAACCATTTTGATGGCATCCTGCAACTGGCTGAACCGCACGTTGAAGTCGGGGTCTGAATTCGGAAGCACGTAGGTCTCAAAAACTCCGGCAAACGGGTGCAGCAGGGAATCCTCAAAAATACTGGATGACCGTATGGCCAGGGGCATATTAAGGAGTTTGAGAAAGGTCTTGAGTTTTTTCTTCAGGTTAAAGGATAATTCCCCTGCCTGGAAGGCCTGCCTTACTTTCATATAATCCTGCTCATCAAGAACTTGATTGATCAGATTATTGCGTTGCATAAAAATCTCAAACTCATCCGTTCCGATAATGGCCGTCCGGGGAGTCCGGATGTTGATGTCCGGAATTACCTGGGTAAAATCCAGATTATTGACCAGGGTGTTAATGAAGGCCAGCCCCCGCCCTTTCCCCCCCAGTGACCCGGTTCCCAGGCTAACGATGTTTCGCCAGTCCAGAACGGCGGTCTCATCGAAGTTGACGACCCTTCCCTTATCCTTGTCAATCCGGTAGTTCTGAATGACATCAATGATATACTCTCGTAACTCCCTGGGACTGCCGAAATCACTTGCCTTGATCGGGTTGATGATCTTGGCCAGCTGAATTTCACCCCTGGCCATCAGCCATAACGAAAAGTGGTTCTTGAGAGCGTGATACAGGATCGACTCCTCAGGAATGGTGCGCAGATGGTCCTCAAAATCTTTCATTGACCGGGCTACTGCGATCTTTCGACCCTGATTGTCGCGATAAACGAAATGGCCGAACCCAAGTGTGTAGGTGATAAAAGTTTTTAAGTCCTGCAGCAGGGTTTCCGAATTCTTGTTCATAAAGGTCGCCCGAAGCTCCGCTGCTGCCCTGGCATAGTCGGCATCCGACGACTGGAGTATCATTGGGAGATCCCGCCGGTGTGAGTGGACATATCGAAGAAAACTGATACCGGCTGTCTCCTGGATAATCCCACCCCTGCTGAACTTCATATCCGAAATAACGCACGCAAGGTAATCCTGGAACTTGGTAAAAACATTAATGGCCTCCTCATAATTGGTGGCGAGGACTATTTTGGTACGGGCTCGCATCCGGGAGACCTTGTCCAGTTCGTTGGTGTTGGCCTCGGCAATCAATTCCTGGGTTTGCTCGAAAACCACCGTGTAAAGCATCGGCAGATACCTTGAGTAGTAGCGTGGCGAATCTTCCACCAGGAGGATCACCCTGACCAGCCCGACACGGGTATCATTCTCGAGATTCTTTTCATCCTCGAGCAGCTTGACCATCGTAAAGAAGATCTTTGAGTCGCCGTTCCAGACAAACATCCGGTCAATTGCAGGCAGCAAGGTGTCCTGTTCCTCCAATAGACCGATCTTTGAACTGCTATTCAACAGAAGGAAAACCTTCATCTCCGGATACCGCTTCCTGATCCTTTCGGCCAGCCTTAATGGGCTCCGGGTATCCACCCCCACCATTAAAACCACGAAATCAAAAGTTCTCTCCTTCAGCAATTCCAAGGCATCATCCCCCGAAGTCGCACCCGTAATCCTGGGGAGTGACGAGAGGCTCAGGTGGTAAATCTCCCCCATTGCCTGCTCAAAGAAACGGTCCTCATTTTCCAGGATAAAGGTATCGTAAAGGGTAGCCACCAGCAGGATCTCCGAAACCTTGTACTTCATCAGGTCGTGGAAGATATTCTTATCGGCAGTCAGTTTGCTCAGGAACTGCTGTAGAAGGAGCCGGCTGTCCTTCATCGACTCCGTATAGACAATCTTCTTGTATTTATATTCCTCCCTTTCACGGGCAGGCTTGACCACTGCGGTTTTCCCAAGGAGGCCGTTGAGGTACCCCGAGATCAATCCACAGATGTTCCTTAAAAGGTCTCTCTCCTCATTAAGAAAAGGCCCCTCATCGGCATCGGGCATCTGCTGGATGTAATAAACCTGAACCAAACCGGTCTTGCCATCGAGAGAAGAGAACTCCTGCTGCTGAACCCACTCGGTTTGTTTAAACCGGAGGCTCTCATACTCGTGACCATCAAAAAGTATCCTGGCGCAGGTTTTTTGGGGATATTGCCATCCTCGCGGAATGATCAGGGCAATCTGCCTCAGGGTTTCCGGTAACGGCAATCCCTCAGTTATGATGGTGGTTGTCCGGTTGATGGTCATTAACTCCTTGACGCGCTCGGTATGTTCTGCGAGTAGCCGTTGGAGGTCCTGATGCTTGTTGCGGTGGGTTGCCATTCCGTTAAGTTTCAATGTTCCCGAAGTTAGAAAAAAAAAGAGGCCGAAGCCTCTTCTCAATTCAATCACGGGGCAGGTTTACACCTCCCAAACCTGTCCCGAAAGGAACAGCTCTTGCACGCTTTTGATCTTCGAGGTCGACTGCACGTTGGCAATCTGGTTCTCCACCTTCTCGTCATAGGAAGCGGGACTTTCATAAGCCCGGATCACACCCAGGGCCACAGGGAACCTGGGATACTCCATATTGGCCAACATCAGGTGAATGCCCGCAAACTCCGTATGCGCATCGTGGACCAGGATATCGGATTCGGTGATCCCCTCCTCACCGATCTGAACCACGTTCAGACGATTGTCTTTCATAATCAGGCCTTTCTCCCGGTTCTTTCCGAAGATCATCGGCTTGTCGTGCTCCAGGATGATCACCCGGTCATCGCTTATCTCTTACCCATACTATCTTTGGCGAAAAATGTTTGATAATAAAGCCAAGACCATTGTAATGAT
>JAWOHI010000412.1:0-4629 GCA_046485255.1 Bacteroidales bacterium | reverse complement strand
TTTACCATTTACCATTTACCATTTACAATTTACTGGTCACTGGTCACTGGTCACCGGTCACCAGTCACGCGTCCCGTTGTCAGGAAAACGGTAAACTCCCGCTCGACTCCATCCTGGCCGGGGCGGGTTAACCGGGTGGCGGTGGTGGTTTCTACTTCTGTCAAGCCGGCCGCCTTGAAAAACCCCTCCATGGTGGTGCGCTCGAAACCCAAATGAATAACCCCGGCGTTATCGCTGTGGAAATGGCCATGGTCGGGCTCCAGATCAGCTATGCAGAGCCGGCCTCCCGGCTTCAGTGAGGCCACCAGCTTATGGGTCATTCCAGGAACGTCCTCCAGGTGATGAAAGGTCATACTGCTCAGAATCAGATCATAATTTCCCGGAAGCTGATCATCCCCCTCCAGGTTGAGATGCAGGCCGACGACAGTGGATAGACCCCTTTCGGTTGCTTTCCGGTTAAAGACTTCCAGCATCCCGGCAGAATTGTCGACTCCGGTCAGGGACCTCACCTCGCCTGCAAAATCCATCGACACCAGTCCGGTTCCACAGCCGAAATCCAGAACATCCCATTGCGGCTCCAGGGGAGCGGCCAGCCGGATGGCAGCGGCCACCTCCTCTGCCAGCCTGATCCGGTAAGGCTTGTGATCCCACTCGTGCGCGTGGCTGTCGAAACGGTTTTCCATAATTATTTCTCCGCGATGACCAGCATTTCGTAATCCTCAGTCGTCAATTCGTCCTCCCGGCTGAAAGCCCCCAACTTGCAGCCGTGAATATCGATCTTATTGAATCCGAGCGACTTGATCAGCCAAGTGATCTCCGAGGGGACATAGTAGCGCTCATTGCATTGCAGGGTCTTTACCACGCCGCTGTCATCCGCCCCCTCATACACCGAATGGTCGCGGAAGGTCATCAGGTTGAATGAGTTTCCGCTGGTAATACCGCCGGGGGAGCCGGCATTGACGAAGTCCTTGACCGAATGGAACAGCGGAAAAAGCCCGTTGAGGGTGGTAAAGATCAGCTTACCCTTGTCATTCAACGAGTTGGCCACATTCTGCAAGATCCTGAAGTTCATTTCATCCGTTTCCATCAATGAAAACGCCCCTTCGCAAAGCATTATCGCCAGATCGAAAGATCCCTCGAAATTGAAATCCCGTGCATCCCTGTTCAGGAAGGTAACCTCAACGCCCCGCTCCCTGGCCTTCAGCCTGGCTTTGGCAAGCTGGGCTTCCGACAGGTCGATGCCCGTGACCTGATACCCTCTGGCCGTCAGTTCAATGGCATGCCGGCCGGTTCCACAGCCGACGTCCAGAATCCTGAGCGACTTATTGTACCCGGCCTCTTTCTCGATGAAATCAACCTCGCCAATCGTGCCATGGGTGAACGATTCGCGGTCGTAACCCTCGGCGTAATTCTCAAACAACTCCTGATACCACTGCTTCATATTAACTCTTTTATTCTGGTCACTGGCCACTGGTCACCGGTCACCATTTTTCAACCTCTTGAACATCTTGCCATGCCCGGGGTAGAACTGCTTTCCCCCGTTTTCCATCACCTTGGTCCAGGAATGGGGCAGGAGTTCGGGGTAATCGGCGAATATCGGATAGCGGGGACCAAGTGTAAACGGCAGCCGGTTATGGGCCAGGCACCCGACGAACGCCTTGCCGTTATCGAGGACCAGGCTGACCGAACCCATCGTATGACCGGGCGTATAGATGACCTGCCCGTCCACCCCGTACTTTTGCAAGGGGAATGGCTGGTTGCCGAGCAGGATATCTGCCCTGGCCGGCTGGAGTTCTTTGGCCATTTTGCTGGTGAGCGGCATCATTAGTTTTCGGGCCAGCCGTCCCCAGGAGGAAGTACCCTGGGGCAGGGTGAACCGGCCCTCCTCCAGCATCGACCGATCCGATTCGTGAATGGCCAGCGAAGCCCCGGTAAGCTCCCTGATATGCCCCGCGATGCCGATATGGTCGAAGTGCCCGTGGGTGATCACCACCAGGCTGATCTCCTTCGGATCCACCTTCAATCGCTTCAGCTGGCGCTCGAACGAACGCTCCTTGCCGGGCATTCCGGCATCGACCAGTATGGTCGATTCACCCCGGATCAGCCAGCAGTCGCTCACCCCCATCCGGATGCGACGCACCTGCGGCTCGGCCGCCGTCCCACCCTGCCCCAGCACCGACAGAGCCATCGCCAGAATTCCGATCAAAAGGAATAACTTTTTCATTTGCATAAGCATTCGGTTGTCGGTTGTCGGTTGTCGGTTCACGGTTCACGGTTCTCCGGCTTCCTCGACCTCCGGTAATAACTCATCACCCCCGGCATCAGGGTAAAGATCAGGATAAGCAACCCCAGGAAGGCCACGAACGACTGGATCCAGAACTGGTACCCCATCAGGAGTATCTGGACGTCGATCCAGATGATGATTCCCAATCCGATGTACAGGCTATAGGTCCAGGCCCAGTGTCGGTTACGGTAGATGTTCAGGGCGTGTGCCCAGGGCCAGTGGGGCCGGGCCAGCAACGGATAGATGAGCAACAGCGGAACCAATCCGAGGAGGAATCCCAGGATCAGGCCCGGCACCAGGTAGCTTTCAAAAGGCAGTTTTTCAATGATTTCCGGTGGTAATTGCAGATACTCCCCGGTCGGGTCGTATATCAATCCAAACCCGCCATACAAGGCTGAAATGGCCTGGATAAAGAGCAGCAAAACAAGAATATAAAGCGTGAAGGGCCTTTTCATACCGCCCATAATGTTCAGTTTAACTTATCCGTTTGTATTAAAGAGTCATTACAATTCCTTGATCCGGACATTCCTGAATCGCAAGACCGATCCGTGCCCCAGGAACCCGATATGGCCTGAGGCCCTTTTAAGCCCGGGGTGGTCGTTATGGTCGATTGTGCCATAGCGGCTGGCCTCAGCGATATCGCCGTCCACGATGATCGTCCCGTTGACGGTAATGCGGATTTGCGATCCCTTGATCCAGATCTCCTCCTCGTTCCACTCGCCCACTGGTTTCAGCGAGCCTCTCCTGGCCGGGATGACCCCGTAGACGGACCCGTGGTATTGATACGGCTGCAGGTTGGCGTAGATCGGCGACGAATCGTCGAGCACCTGGATCTCCATCCCCACGTAGGCAGCATCGCCCTCCAGGGGAGTCCGGATCCCAATGCCATTATTGGCTCCAGGAGTTAACTGGAACTCAAAGCGGAAGGCAAAATCGGCATACTCCTTTTCGGTGAACAGGTTGCCGGAGCCTCCACCCTGGGGGTCAACCAGGATCTCCCCGTTATCCACCTTGTAATCGGTCTTGTTACCGACCCACCCGTCAAGGTTCTTGCCGTTGAACAGGGCGACAAACCCTTCCGACTGCTCTTGAACCGTCAGGCCGTAGGTCTCACTGCTGATTTCCCTGACATAGATATCCCTGAATCCCAGATCGGTACCGTGAGCCTGTAGCTCAATGGCCCCCGTTGGGAAGATGGGAAGGTTGCGGTCCCAGTAGTTCTCCAGGGTCACATTATCCACCACGAGGATGCCGTTGAGGTAAACCGTCACCCTCTCTCCGATCATCTTGATATAGAAAGTATTCCACTCACCAACGGGATTATCGGCAAAGCGGATCGGCTTGCTCGGGTTAACCTGGTTATTGTAGAGGCCGCCTGATCCCACCTGTGCGCCCACATCGGTGCGGGCGGGATCCCAGATCTGCACCTGGGGGGTGCCGCGGAGGTAGATGCCGCTGTCGCCGTGCTTCGTGATGCGCCAATCGACCCACATTTCGAAATCACCATAATCCTTTGTGGAACAGAGGTTTTCATACCCCGTGCCGGTGAAGCGGATCACGCCGTTATCCACGGTCCAGTTCTGGGGGATACGGACGTCGGCATCGGCCTGCTTTTTCGCCAGCTCATCAGGAGTCATTTTCGACCGGGCTATCGGATTCTCAACCAACGCTTTCCATCCGGTCAGGTCCCTGCCGTTGAACATCGACACGAATCCGGCGTCCTTGGGCATCGTGTTGATCCAGTTCCGCATATTCTCCTTGGCATACTGGCTGTCGGGACCGCTGATGACCCGGATGCATTTTTCCAGGATCGGTCTGACCTCCTCGCCGTACATACCCTCCTGGGTACCGGACGGGGGCATTGCGATGTTCATTGCCACCCACGCTGCATCACTGGCAACGGCCGGATCATCGAGGTATTTGGCAACAAAGACCAGGGTGAGGAAAGTCTTATTGTTGTTAAGGGCCTGAATCACATGCCGCTTCTGGTCGGGAGAGGTGGCCAGATTCATTATCTTCCTGATTTGTAAGAGTTTCTGATCGGGATTCAATTTGGATTTACCGATCTTGCCGACATAAGCCGTAAAAGCATCCGGCTTGTATTTGGCGACCTTTCCCGAGGCTATTTCAAACAGCTGGTTGGCCACCGAATGGTCTTTCCACTCGGTCAGGGCCTTGAAAGCCTGATCTTTGGCGGCACCCTTCTGCGTGTTGAACTCCGCCGCAACCAGGGCCAGGGGTGTTTTTTTAACTTTCGTACAGATTGTTATCCTTATTGAAGATCCCAAGTATCTCCAGGTTCATTGTATGTTCTTCAAGTGCTTTGACTATATGGTCCATTTTCG
>JAWOHI010000220.1:0-2752 GCA_046485255.1 Bacteroidales bacterium | reverse complement strand
CCCCCTGCCGGATCCCTTCGCCGTAACAGGAGGTGCACTTTTTTTCAATGATTTTTCCTTCGCCGCCGCAAGCGGGGCACACCTGGGAGGTTTGCATCTGACCCAGGAAGGTGTTGGCCACCCGGGTAACCTGGCCGCGGCCGCTGCAGGTGGAGCAGGTCGTGTAGGCCGATCCGCCAGCTGCGCCGGTGCCGTTGCAGGTGTCGCAGGAAAGGTATTTATTGACCTTGATCTTTTTCTCTGTACCCTTGACCACCTCCTCGAGGGTCAGTTTGACCTTCACCCGGAGGTTGGTGCCGCGGTTGACCTGCCTTGAGCGGCCCCTCGAAGACCCGCCGAAGCCGCCGAAGCCAAAATCACTGAAAATATCTCCGAAATGGGCAAAAATATCTTCAATATTCATCCCCCCGCCGCTGAATCCGCCGCCTGAGTTGCCCAGACCGGCGTGGCCATACTGGTCGTACCGCGATTTTTTATCCGCATCCGAGAGTACATCGTAGGCTTCAGCCGCCTCCTTGAATTTCTCCTCGGCATCCTGGTCGCCCGGGTTCTTGTCAGGGTGCCACTTTAGGGCCTGCTGCCGGTAAGCTTTCTTGATCTCTTCGGCCGAAGCGTTCCTTGAAACGCCCAAAACCTCGTAATAGTCTCTTTTTCCCATTAGCTAACACAACCGTTATTAGTCTCCAACCACCACCCTGGCAAACCGGATCACACGGTCGTGCAGGTAATATCCTTTCTGGATCACATCGACCACCTTGCCTTTCAACTCGGGCTCCGGCGCCGGGATCTTCGTGATCGCCTCGTGAACCTCGCTGTCGAACTCCTGATTCTGGCATTCGATCTCCTGTATGCCATTCTGTTTCAGGAACTCAATGAAATTTTGGTATATCAATTCGATGCCCGCCTTAATTGCTTCAACATCACTGGATAGCCTCACCGACTGGAGGGCTCTTTCCAGGTTGTCAACCACCGGCAGGAGGTTTGACAGCACCTTTTCGCCGCCGGAGCGGGTCAGTTCCATTTTCTCCTTCAGAGTCCGTTTGCGGTAATTGTCAAACTCAGCCGACAGCCTCAGGTACCTGTCGTTCAGCTCAATCAGCTTGTTGCCGAGCTCTTCTGCCTCCTTATGATGAGTGCCTGTGGGGGCCTTTTTCTTTTTGGTCTTGAATGCTCCGGTTGCGTCGGTTTCACCCTCCGGCCTGGAGCCGGCCTCCTGCTTCTCCTTTTCTTCCATACGATTTATTCGCTTTTAAACAGATTTATCATGCGGTTCTGCAACCACAAAATATTTGCCATCCGCCCGGCAGCGCCAAATTGTCAGTACCAGGGCGGTCCAATTGCTAAAGGCGGCTGATTCGAGCCCCGATGTGATTCAGTCGTTGATCGATCGCCTGGTAACCCCGGTCGATCTGCTCGATATTGTGAATGATGCTGGTTCCCTCGGCGCTCAGGGCGGCAATGAGCAACGCCACCCCGGCACGGATGTCGGGGGAGATCAGTGTGGCCGGTCGTAAGCGGTGCTGGCGGTCCAGCCCGATCACCGTGGCCCGGTGCGGGTCGCAAAGGATGATCTGGGCCCCCATATCGATCAGCTTGTCCACAAAAAAGAGGCGGCTTTCGAACATCTTCTGGTGGATCAGCACCGAACCCTTGGCCTGGGTGGCCACTACCAGGAAGACCGAAAGCAGGTCGGGCGTCAGGCCTGGCCAGGGCGCGTCGGCAATGGTCATGATCGAGCCGTCCATAAAACTCTCAATCTCATAATGATCCTGGGCCGGAATGTAAAGGTCATCTCCCCTGAATTCCAGATGGATTCCCAAACGTTGGAACGAGTGGGGTATGATGCCGAGCTGGACGGCGTTCACGTTTCGGATGGTGATCTCCGAACGGGTCAGGGCGGCCAGTCCGATGAAGCTCCCGGTCTCGATCATATCGGGCAGGATGGTGTGTTCCGTTCCGTGAAGCCCTTCAACCCCCTTGATGGTCAAAAGGTTGGAACCAATACCCGCGATACTGGCACCCATCCCGGTCAGCATCAGGCAAAGCTGCTGCACGTAAGGTTCACACGCAGCATTATAGATGGTGGTTTCGCCGGGGGTAAGAACGGCTGCCATTATGATGTTGGCCGTTCCGGTCACGGAAGCCTCCTCGAGCAGCATATAGGCTCCCCTCATATGGGTTCCCCTGGCAAAGTACTGCTTTCTCAGTGGGTCGAAATCGATTTGCGCCCCAAGGGCCGCCAGACCGTTGAAATGGGTGTCGAGCCTGCGGCGGCCGATCTTGTCGCCACCCGGCTGCGGAAGGAGCGCCTCCCCGTGCCTGGCCAGCAGGGGACCCACCAGCATGACCGAGCCCCTCAATCGAGTGGAAATCTCCCTGAATTCCAGACTTTGCATAAAATCGGCATCCAACTCACCTGCCTGGAACGACCAGGAGGAGGGACTCAACTGTTTGGTTTCCACGCCAAGCCGCCCAATCAACTGGATCAGGTTCCTTACGTCAAGGATATCGGGGATGTTGTGAATGATCACCTGGTCACGGGTCAGCAGTGTGGCGCAGATCACCTGCAAGGCCTCATTCTTGGCCCCCTGGGGGAACAGCTCCCCCTTGAGCTGCGCGCCTCCCTGTATTTCAAAGATTGCCATTGAAGAAACTTGGGCCGGTTAATGTCGGCCTTTATGGTTGGTTTTCTGGACCGGCCGCCTCTTTTTAGCGATGGCGACACTCTTGGGAGGCAACTCCTTGATCTCAG
>JAWOHI010000203.1:0-8292 GCA_046485255.1 Bacteroidales bacterium | reverse complement strand
TTGAGATCCACCGCCATCGTCAGGCTGTTGTAATCGTCAAAGTCTATCGTAAAAGCTGTCCCCAACCTTAAGTTGATCGGAATGAAATCTTTATCGGAACTCTTTGTGTAAGAGATCTTTGATCCAATGTTGGAAATGTTGGCCCCGAAAGCGATCGTTCCGTCGTAATCTCCCAATATCAGCTCATTGTTCCGGTAAAACAGAGATACGTCGGAAGCGAAGGCCGTACCGGGAGCCGATTCCACACCGCCGACATACTGCCCGCCCGTCAGGTTGGAGTAGATGAACCGGAAGGCCAGACTGCCTGAGAAATAATCCGAAAAGGCCCGCGCATAGGCTGCGTCAAGGGAAAACTCGTTCGGATTGTAGTCGCCCATCGGATTACCAACGATATCAGTGAAAGCTATGTTGCCAAGGGAAAAGTACCGAAGGGAAAAACCAATGACCTGCTCGTCGTCGATTCGCTTATAACCAGATAAGTACGCAAGATTGATATCCGGAATAAGCTTCCTTAGCCAGGGCGAATAGGACATTGCCAGACCCATATCGTTTGGTGCAAAGGCGTACTTGGCCGGGTTCCAGTGCATCGAATTGGCATCCGGAGAAAGGGCCACCCCGACATCCCCCATTCCGCCCGACCTCGAATCCGGGGCAATGGTTAAAAACGGAACGGCTGAGGTTACGGTATTGACCTTGCCGGACAACTCATCAGTGGAGATTTGGGCGCTGGCTGGCCAGATCATTAAAGTGCAGAAAGTAAGAACGATACCAGACTTAAAGATTCCCTTCATCTAATTCGAAATTTTGCCGACAAATATACTGAATATTCCGTGTAGGTTGACAACCCATTCACAAAAACAGGGTTTTCAGGATTTTATTGCTGACGACCCCGGATTATTTTAAAATGACGAGTTTTTGAAAAGCCTCCTTCGATTTACCGTCAGATGTCCTGAGGCGAACCCGGTAAAAATAGGTGCCCCGACCGATGGGATCGCCAAAATCATCCAACCCGTCCCACGAAATGGGCCCAACCCGGTAAGATCCCGCCCCGACCTGGGTCTGGTTGGCCTGGATGAACTCAAAACTCCTAACCAGCTTTCCACTGATCGTGTATATCTGCAGCAATACCTCCAGCTCCTGGTGGCCCTGGTTGTGCTCGAAATAGAAGTCGGTATGGGTGGTGAACGGATTGGGGTAGTTCAGAAGATGATCGATGACCACATTCTGCGAACCGACCACCCGGAAGCTCAGTTCCGCTTCGGATGAATTGTTGACCACATCCCACACCTTGACCTTGATCGTATGATCACCCGGTTCAAGCTGACTCAAGGGGTACCGGATCGACCCCGAACGGTAATCGTCGAGGTCGGATTCATAGTAATCGTTCAAAACCAGTGCGTTTTGCTGGTTTCCGTTCAAGACGGCGGTGATGTCGTGACCAATGCCATTGCCCGTGGTGTTGATCCCACTCTCATCCTTCACCCGGATCAGCAGGGTGGGGCTTTCATTGGTGATCCCCCCGCTGACGAAGGTGGTGTCGTTCATAAACACCTCCAATTCCGGCCCGCGGTTGTCGCTGATCGCTGCGCCACTCGATTCCCCGAATAGAACAGTCTGGTTGACTCCGGAAGCATCTCGCTCAGAATCAGAGGCGTAGAAGGAAAATTTACCCTTGCCCACCTGGTAGGCGATGTCTTTTGGCACAATAAACGAAAAAGTAAACTCCCCATTGGTAACACTGGCCTTCCCCTTGAACAGAATGCTGTTCTGGACCTGAAACTCCATCACCGGTCCGCCATCATTGGCCAGGTTGGTCATTTTCATCTCTTTGTCGTAGATGGTCGGCAATACCTGCCCGTGAAAATCATCCAGCCGGTTACCCTGCAGATCAGCCACGTAGCCCCGCACCGTGGCAACCGACAGGGCCTTCAGGGTGTCACTGAAAACAGCCAGCTGTTTGCCGTTGATCTCGGTCATCTCCACCTGGAATTCGGGATAGCTCAGCTTAAGTGCCGGATCGCCTAAGAGAGTAAAACTGAGCTTGTTAAGTTCTTCACCGATGGCATTTTTGGTAAGCCGCATCACATCCCCCAGGGAGTATTTGCGGCCTTGGGCGTCACGCTCAAAGACATAATTATAGAACTCCCTGTTCAGGTAATAATTGGGCGATGAATAGACCAGCCTGGTGGTTGAGAAGAGGCCGATGCCGCCACCTCTCGGATTTAACAAGACCCACTCCCCGGCCGATATCAGGGCCACATCGTCAAACCGGCTGAATTCACAGGTGGCGGTCATAAATAATGGCAGGCGGGTGTTATTGTCCCAGTTCTTGATGTCGGAAATGGTGAGGATCTCCTCGTGGGCCAGGCCACGCTCACTGCCGTGACCCAGGTAATTCATAATGAGCGCCCCTTTCCGCATCCGGTCGTTGATGGCCCGGTTGACATCGGGATAACGCGCTCCGGCCGGAAGAATGTATTGCTGGAAGGCATCAAGGTAGATCTTGTCGAGGTTGAATGATGGATGCTTCGAAGTAATCAGCCGGGCAAGGGCATCGGCATCCCTCATATGGGTGTTGTTATCTTCATCGTCCCCGATCAGGCAGATGAGGTTTCGCCAGTCGCCCATAGCCGCCTGGGCATAATAGCGCCTGATCTTTTCCATCACGATGGATGCCTCGGACCCGTTTGAAACCGGTAGCCGGCCTATCCCGATATCGAGCATACCCGACTGAATTCCCTCACCCGTGTCGAGCAATCCGAAGAAGTCGTCCGTGACGTATGATGAAGTCGGATAAAGGGATTCGTGCGATTGATAGGTGGGCAGCAGGTTGCTGAAGTCGGAGGAGGTGTTCTTATTATCGTAAGATCCGTCGCCAAAAAAGAGAAAATACTTGAGCTTCAGAGCCGTGCCATCATTCCGGTCGTAAAACATTTTCAGGAAATCCCGTATCGCGGTCACATCCCTGGCACCCGAGGAGAACTCATTGTAAATTTCCTCCGGGGTGATGACGACCGAAGTGAGTCCCTCCGCCTCAAGGTGGATCTGCGACAGTTCCCTGGCGTATTCCATCAGTCCGGGCCTTGCCAGGATGATCATTTCGGGCGTTGCCATCCCGTGTAGATTCTGATTGGCCACAAGCCCCAGACCTTCGCCGCTGAATAACGGGACCGGCAGTGCCTCGGAGGCTGGGTCAAAGAGGACATACTCCCTGATCTGGGCCGTAGAGGCTGTGAAATCGGTAGTGCTGCCCTGGAAGCTGCTCCTTTGTTGCCTGATCGCGTTGGGCTCTGTCACATCCCATACCAGGAAACCCTGTTGGGTGTTGCCGATCCGGAACCGGGCTGTCTTGCCGGCACCAGCACTCCGGGAGTCCCTGAACAGCAACTGGGAACCGCTGTAAACCAGGTTGGAGCGGGTGTTCAGGGTGAGGTAGTCGAGCCACCCCTTGGCTGCCGGGTTGCTGGGTACGAACTGGATATTCACCGTGAACTGGTCGCCCGTTGGAGTAAACTCGCTGTTCGCTATGGCCGATGAGGCAAACAAGGCTTCGTAATTATTGGTGTTGACCCCGGGGAGCTCGACGGTGGCAAACCGTGTTTCGCCCAGGTTGAGGAAGAATTTCGAATTCGGGCTGGTGCGGGCGGAACGGGCCAGGAGTGCCGCAGTAATCTTGACCGGCTCCGTTGCGACCCGGTTGGGGAAATCAAAGGCATACCCGTGCCTGAGCATAATCTCAAAGTGCGACCAGCACCACTGTCGGCCACTTTTAATGAGATTTAACGAGTCGATTTCGCGATAATCGTATGCATCATAAGAGGTTACATCAACCTGGGGACTGATCCCCGTAGCCGGGGCGAGTTCGACTCTCCGGCCCGGTCCCAGATCTTCCGTAAGGAAATAGAAGGCGGCATCGGAGTACTGATGGATCCGGTGCGTAAAGCGGTTCGCCGACTCCTCAAACTTCCAGCTCACCGGCCCGGTAGCAAAAAAGAGGATGTAATCCCCCTGGTTGAAAACCCCGTCACTGCCCTTTTCCATATAAACGGGGTTCTCCAGCAGGTCGTCGGGCCTCTCAACGGATGAATCAAAAGCCAGCTGGCCTCCTCCGTTGCCATAAACCCGTAGGTTTTCCGGATTCTGGATCCCAATGGCCCTCAGGTCGGAATAGGTCAGCCTGTGAATGCCGGTCCGTGTTATGCTGATCTTAAACCAGCGGCCGTCGGCCAGGACCGACCTTGTCGCGTACTGCCGGCTTCCGATGCTTTTGATGGGCGAGGGCGTTGCGGCAGCGACCGTGGTTACCACCGGTCGGAAGCTGACCAGCCGCTCCAGGAGTCCGGTGGAAGGGTTTTTTCGGAAAGGGACAAACGAGTATCGGACAAAAAGCTGTTTGCGCTCGATTTGGAGGGTGCTGGTTACGGTGATCTCCCCGGCAATCTCCCTGATCTCCTCCGGGAGTGTTTGACCTGCAGCCTTAGGTACCGGCTCAAACACCAGGTTGGTCAGGGTGACCCGCGGTTCAAGCCCGGTGGTTCCGCCGCTCCAGGGGAGCCTTTCCGAATAGCGGGGCAGGGTGCCGGCCCCGGCCGGATAGTGTCCGATGTCAAAAACGACCGCATCCAGCCACTGGATCTGCCTCAGACCCTGGTCCTGCCCGCGCAGTGGAACCGTGGCCACCAGGATCATAGAGAGCAATCCTGCCGCGCATCTGGATATCCGGTATCCCAAAATCATCTTTTCTTTAAAAATTGGTGCAAAATAGTCAACTCCACACGATTTAAGAAATAAAGCCGTTATCACCCAAAACGTCATCCTTCGCAGGAAATTGCTTCGTAATATTAAGCGTATAGGGAATTTATCAACAGGAGAGTTTGAAAAATAAAACCAATCAACCACCGTTAATAAAGACGTAATAGGTGAAATTTTCATAATTTCCGCCACAATTGGACAGATCAGTTTAAGTGAATCAAAGAAATAATAATAACTTTACAAGTTGATTTTTAACTTATTGATTGTTATGAAAATCAGGAAGTTCGGTATTTACTTTATCGGTCTTGCAGCTATGGTGGCCTTCATGGGTTGCCAGAACTCAGGTCTGACTTCCGGGTCGGGCAAGGCTTCATCCAAGACTGGATGGAAATACAATGATATCAAAAGCGGCGGGTTCGAATACATCGCCAACTACAAGCAGGCACCGGGTCCGGGTCTGGTTTTCGTTGAAGGTGGCACCTACACGATGGGCCGCGTGGCGGATGACGTTCGTTTCGACTGGAACAACATCCCCCGCCGGGTCACGGTATCCTCCTTTTATATGGATGAGAACGAGGTGACCAACACCGACTACCGCGAGTACCTTTACTGGCTTAAGCGGGTGTTTGCCGAATATCCCCAGGTATACAAGGATGCCCTTCCGGACACCCTTGTCTGGCGCGGCGCGATGGCTTTTAACGAGCCGATGGTGGAATATTACTTCCGGCATCCGGCCTACAACGATTACCCTGTGGTTGGGGTCAGCTGGCTTCAGGCCACCCGTTACTGTGATTGGCGCACCGACCGGGTCAATGAAATGATGCTGATCAAGAACGGCGTACTCCGGTTCGACCCGAATCAGCGCGGAGCCAACAACTTCAATACGGAAGCTTACCTGGCAGGGCAATATGAAGGAGTTGTCAGACAGGATCTTCCAAGCCTGGATCCCAACCAGCCAACCCGAAAGGCCCGTATGGAAGACGGATTCTTCTATCCAAAATACCGACTCCCGACCGAGGCTGAGTGGGAATTCGCCGCCCTGGGAATGGCTGCCGAAATGGAGATCATCTCGGATAAGCAGATGTATCCGTGGAAGGGGAATTATACACGCAGCGATGAACGCAAGAACAAAGGCCGGATGGTGGCCAACTTTGCCCGTGGCCGGGGGGACTATATGGGCGTGTCGGGGTCTCTGAACGACGCTTTTCCCTACACTTCACCGGTGAGAACATTCCCGCCCAACCAGTATGGCCTGTATGATATGGCCGGCAACGTCAGCGAGTGGGTGCTTGATGTGTACAGGCCGCTCTCCTCATTGGACGTGGACGAACTGAGCCCCTTCAGGGGTAACGTGTTTACGGTCCAGGTGCGCGATGCCGACGAGAACCTGGTGGAGAAGGATTCGCTGGGCCAGATCCCCAGGAGGGTGATGACCGCGGAGGAGAACCTGGCGAGGATGAATTACAAGAGGTCTGATAACCGCAACTACCGCGATGGCGACGTCCAGTCCAGCCTCCAGTACAACACGGGAGACCGGGACAACTCGAAGAGCACCTCTGCAATGTATTATCAAGGCCGCGAAGGCGACCAGGTGGGTATCACCAGCCTGATATCCGACCGCTCCAGGGTTTACAAGGGAGGCTCCTGGCGCGACCGGGCCTATTGGATGATTCCGGGCACCCGCCGGTTCCTGGATGAGGACAAGGCGACCGACGATATCGGGTTCCGCTGCGCTATGTCGCGACTGGGCAGCGCTACCGGAAAATAGAGGTGGAGCCGGGCGATTTTTATAAACTATTTCTGCAACACCCGCAGATCTGTACCGACAGCCGGAAGGTGGAATCCGGCTGTCTTTTTTTTGCCCTGCGGGGCGACCATCACGACGGTAACCAATATGCCGCCCTGGCTCTGGAGAATGGGGCCGCCTACGCCGTGGTGGACCAATCCGAAGTGATGATAGGCAATCGGATGATATTGGTTGATAATGTTTTGCGATTTCTCCAGGAACTGGCCCTCCATCACCGCCGGCAACTTCGGATTCCGGTGATCGGGATTACCGGATCGAATGGAAAAACCACCACGAAGGAGCTGATCCATTCCGTCCTGAAACAGGAATACCGCACCATCGCCACAACCGGTAACCTGAACAACCATATCGGGGTTCCGTTGACGCTCCTTAGGGCGGACCAATCCACCGAAATGCTGGTCGTGGAGATGGGAGCCAATCATCCCGGAGAGATCCGCGACCTCTGCCGCATCGCCCTCCCCACCCACGGCCTGATCACCAATGTCGGCAAGGCGCACCTGGAGGGGTTTGGCTCATTGGAAGGGGTGCGCCAGGCCAAAAAGGAACTGTATGATTTTCTGATCGGTTCGGGGGGACGAGTCTTCCTGAACGGGGACGACCCACAACTCTCCACGCTCGCCGGGGGCTATCCGGCTTGCACGTATGGCTCCGGGAAAGAGTGTGATGTCAGGATTGCCCTGGCCGCCTCCCTTCCTGCCCTTGAGCTGGAGTGGCTCAATGCGCGTCCTGAGGGCCCTCTGAGGATCCCAACCCACCTCTCGGGCGACTACCACCTTTCCAACATCGGGGCTGCCATAGCCGTCGGGAAGAGCTTCGGAATGGATCCGCAAATGATCGCGGCTGGCATCGCCTCTTACATCCCCGGCAATATGCGTTCCCAGTGGCTCGAAACGGACCGCAACCTCATCTTCCTTGACGCTTATAACGCCAACCCGACCAGCACGGAGGCAGCCATTCGGCTGATAGCCAGAATGGAAGGGCGCAAACGTATATTGATACTGGGAGATATGCTCGAGCTGGGCGAGGCCTCGGACAAGGAGCACAGTGACCTTCTTAACCTGGTTCTTAAACTGGGATTTGGTCAGGTGTTTCTTGTGGGTTCCCACTTTTTCCAGCTCAGGAATGACTACCCGTTTCAATTCTTCAGCGAAACCGGCCTTTTGGAGGAGCACCTCCGGGAGGATCCCCTGGCGGGGTGCCTGATACTGGTCAAGGGATCACGCGCCATCGCGCTGGAGCAGGTCGTTGATTACTTGTGATTCAGGTCGCTGAACCTTTTCCTGCCAAGGAAGAAAAAATCCACCACGATGCTGCGGTTGTACCAGCCGGGAAAGGCATTTGGATCGGCCCTGTGCTGTTCAATGGCCGGGTTCCCTTTTACCCCTGTCGTGCGGTAAAAATCCAGGTGCGCCCTGAAAACGGCGGCAAAAAACCGGGGTTTTCCCTCCAAGAGGAACTTCAAGGCGGCGATACCATCAAATAGCATCCTGGCGACCAACACTTTGCGCCTACGAATGCCAGGCAGGTTCTTTCGGAGCAGCAGCAGGTTGTTGCGGAAATTCAGGTAGATCTTCCTTGGATGCTCGTTGGGCAGCGTGCCTCCCCCTACGTGGTACACGACGGATGCGGGCTCGTACCAGACGGAATAGCCCAGGGCGTGCATCCTCCAGCAGAGGTCGATCTCTTCCATATGTGCAAAAAAGGAGGCATCAAACCCGCCGGCTTTTCGAAAG
>JAWOHI010000231.1:0-5163 GCA_046485255.1 Bacteroidales bacterium | reverse complement strand
GACCATTGTCACCAGGCGGTTTTCGCCTAAGCCCCGGATGCTGATGGAGGTTCCCCACCCCCCGTCGCGCGCCAGAGCGATCCCCGGCTCGCGGCTCAGCACGTCGTAGAGCGTGATGCTGGACTGCCGGGGAAAATACTCCCGTGGAACCACGACCATCGGCATTGAAACGGCCCGTTCCAGCTTGTCGTATCGGAGTGTCGAAACCCGGACCTCCCCGAGGGGGATCATAGCCGGCTTGAGCTCGAACAGAATGGCGGAGACCGGTCCATCGGTCACCTCAACACTCTTTACCTGAGGATAATAGCCCAATAGGTTCACTTGTAGCTGATAGCTACCGGGCTTGAGGCGTGTGAACACGAAGTACCCGTTGTTGTCGGTGAGGGCGCTCAAGGCGCCATTGGGCAACTCCCGGCTGCGGATCAGCACATCCACGTAGGCAAGACCCCGGCCTGTGCCGGCATCGTTGACCTGGCCCGGAAGGGAAACCTCCTGCCCCACCAGGGTGGAAAAAACAAAAAGCGGCAGAAAAACGAAGAGTTTAAATCTACTGGTCATCATTTTTATCATCATCTTGAATTTTAAGAACGACGGACTTGACTTTGACCCCTTCAATCCGGCCCAGCTGGCCGGTGAGGGAGCCGATCTGATCCGTTGTACCCTCCAGGACCAGGGAAATGATGGCGTGGTCATAACCCCTGAGTGGCAAGCCCTGGCGGCCGATGATAATGGAAGAATGACGTGAGATGACCGTGTTGACAATCGGGGCGGCGTCTTTGCCCGACAGCAGTATCAGTACGGAACCTATTCTCTTTTCCATCAGCAATTCCTCCGGATCAGATTGATATTTAAGCCCTTGGATTTGCAGAGCTCCTCCTTAGGCAGTTTGTTATTCAGCTAACAAAGGTACGCTTTTCATTGAAAAGTACAATAATCCTGACAAATTGTATCTTTAAAGACTAAACCTGGTCAAATGAAAAAGATACTGGTACTGGGCACGGGACTGGTTGGTTCAACCATCTGCAGGGACCTGGCCCCTCATTTCAGTGTGATGGCTGCCGACCGCGACGAGAACCGGTTAGCCTCGTTAAAAGGGGTGCCTAACCTGGAAACAGTCGGAGCCGACCTGACCGATCCCCATATTCTGGGGCAGCTGGCGGGCAAGGCCGACCTGGTGATCGGGGCGCTGCCGGGCTATCTGGGGTTTGAGTCGGTGAGGCAGTGCATCCTGGCCGGGAGGAATATGGTTGACATCTCTTTTTTTCCGGAGGATCCGTTTGAACTGGATGATCTGGCCCGCGAGAAAGGGGTTACCGTCATCACGGACTGCGGCGTGGCTCCCGGAATGAGCAACCTGATCCTGGGATATCATAATGCCCATATGAGCGTGTCGAGGTTCCGCTGTCTGGTGGGCGGACTTCCGGTGACCAGGACGCTGCCGTGGCAGTATAAAGCCGGGTTCTCGCCGATCGACGTGCTGGAGGAGTACACCCGCCCTGCCAGGTACCTCGAAAACGGAAAACTGGTTGTCAAGGAAGCCCTGACTGATGTCGAACTGGTGGAGGTACCCGGGATCGGGACCCTCGAAGCATTTAATTCGGATGGGCTGAGAAGCCTCCTGACCACTGTTTCTGTAGCGGATATGGTGGAAAAGACACTTCGGTACCCTGGCACCGCCGACCTGCTCCGGCTGTTTCGCGAGAACGGTTTTTTCAGCCAGGATGCGCTGGAAATCAACGGCTTGAAGATCAGACCTGTTGATTTGACCGCCCGGCTGCTCTTCCCCCAATGGGAGTTAAAACCGGGCGAGAAGGAATTCACCGTGATGCAGATCAGCATAGATGCGGTTGTGGATGACCAGCCGGTCGAATACCGGTGGGAACTGCTCGACAACGCCGACCCCTCCACCGGGTTCAGTTCAATGGCACGGACTACCGGGTTCACCTGCACCGCTGTGGCCAACCTGATTATCGGTGGCCAGCTCGTCAGGCCCGGGGTCAGCCCCCCGGAGCTGATCGCACCCGAAGAGTCGGTTTTCCGCTTCATATTGAAATATCTGGAAGAGAGAGGGGTTCTCTACCATTTGACCCTGATCAGGAAATGATTTGGTCGAGACCATTAGCCGGCCTGTTCCTGGGTTTAACTCTCCTTTCTCTCGCGTCCTGTTCGGGGGTGCCCAGGGAGGATGGTTTTTTCGACATCCTCGCACTGAGAGGCCCGTCCTCCATAGGGATGGTTCACCTGATCGATTCGCCGGGGGTTGTCAACGGCAGGCCTCTCAGGATCAGGATGATGGACGAACCAATGCAGGCTCGGGCAGTGATCCTTAAAGAGCAACCCGATCTGGCGGTGCTGCCCCTGAATATGGCCGCCATCCTCTATAACAAGGGATTACCTTACCAGGTGGCCGCCATCCCGGTCTGGGGAACACTCTATCTCTGCGGCACGGACACCGCCATTCGGAGTTGGAGCGACCTGAAGGGACGGAAAATCAACCTGATGGGCAGGGGAGCAACGCCGGACATCGTCACGCGCTATTTCCTCGGTTTGGAAGGCCTTGATCCCGACAAGGATCTCGTCATTGATTATGCTTTCCCGTCGCCGGCCGACCTGGCCAATGCAATGATCGCCGGGATCGTCCAGGTAGCCGTCCTGTCGGAACCGATGCTCAGCCTCGCACAGGCAAGGAATCAGGAGATCAGGGTCATACTCGACTTTTCTTCCGAATGGGCATCGAAGCATCCTGACGCGCCCGGGATGCCCCAGACAGCCATCCTGGTTCACCGCCGGATGATCCGGGAGCATCCGGATGACTACCGGGAAGTCCTGGAGCGGTGGCGGCGGTCGACCGAGTCAGTTAAGGGTAACCCCCTGGCCGTGGCCGACCAGGTTGTCCGGCATAAAATCCTGCCCGACCGGGCGACCGCCATCCTTTCAATCCCCCGCAGCAACCTTGCTTTTGTTCCTGCCCGGGAGGCAAAATCCGCCATAAACCGTTACCTTTCGGTCCTGTTAAAATTCAGCCCGGACGCCATAGGCCGGCAAATGCCTGATGAAGGATTTATTTACCAGGAACCGGTTCATTAGCCTCACCGTCATCGTATTGCTACTGGCGGGCTGGGAGGTGGTGTCCCGGGTAACCGGGGCACGGCAGATCCTGCCCGGTCCGGCCGACAGCATCGAAGCCCTTTTCCGCCTTTGCGGCGAGCCCGGCTTTCTCCGGTCGCTTGGTTCCACCATTCTCAGAGGCCTCCTTGGTTTTGCCCTGGCCTTCGGTTGTGCGTTGGTCATCGGCATATTGAGTGGCCTCTACTCCGCCGTTGAGGCAGGCTTCCGGCCGGTGATCGTCCTTTTTCGCTCCGTACCGGTCATCTCCGTCATCCTCCTGGCCCTGATCTGGTTCAGGGTAGAGCAGGTTCCTGTGTTTATCGGGTTCCTTACGATGTTCCCCCTCCTGTCGACCAACCTGACCCAGGGAATAAGGCAAACCGACCGCAGCCTCATCGAAATGGCGCGGCTATACCAGGTAAGTGCCTGGCGAATCCTGCGGGAAGTGTACATTCCGTCAATCCTCCCCTACCTCTTCAGCGGCATCTCCTCGGCGATGGGGTTCGGCTGGAGGGCCGTCATTATCGGAGAAGTTCTCAGTCAGCCCCGCTATGGGATCGGATCGATGATGCAGGAGGCCCAGAGTTTCCTGCTGGTAGCCGAATTGATCGCCTGGACCCTGATCGCCGTCGTGATAGGCTACCTGTTTGAGGGTATCAACCGCATTCTTGAATCAAAAAACGTCCGATGGAACCGCTAATCCTAAGGCTGGACCACGTTTCCAGGCATTTCGGTGATCGCAGGATCCTGGAGGATTTCTCCCTGGAGATCAGCCCGGGATCGGTCACCTGCCTCTTCGGGCCATCCGGCTGTGGCAAAACCACGATCCTGAACCTGCTGGCCGGACTCATCCCACCCACCTCGGGCAGCGTCACAGGTTACCAGAACCTCCGCATCTCCTATATCTTCCAGGAAGTCAGGATCCTCCCCTGGAAAACAGTTCTGGCGAATGTAATGTTCCCGCTCACCGGTTTGATGCCTCAGAAGGAAGCCCTGGAGCTTGCCAGGCAATTCATACGGATGGTTGGACTTGAGGGAGAGGAGAACCGGTACCCTAACCACCTGAGTGGAGGAATGAGACAACGCGTGTCGATAGCCAGGGCTTTTGCCTACCCCTCAAGCGCCATCCTGATGGACGAGGCCTTTCAAAACCTCGACAGAAAACTGAAATTCAGCATTTTGGAATCATTCAGGGAGATCTGGTCAAGAGACGGCCGCACAGTAGTCTTTGTAGCCCACGACGAGGAGGAGGCCATTGCCCTGGGCGGCGAGGTAGTCTTTCTCGGGCATCAGCCCCTGGAAATTATCAGGAGAGTACCTGTGGCGGAGGTGGCCGAAAGCAGCTGGAGAGCAATGGTGAGGGAAATCTACGGTCAATAGATCAGCTCGTCGATCATCCGCAGGTCCTTTTTGAGCACATCGGCACCGGGGAGTTCATCTGCACCAAGAAGCCGCATCCGCTTATGGAAGAAGAGGGCTGCATCGCCAACCAGCCCTCCTTCAATCTGGAAATAGATCCGATTTCGCGACCCGGCGTGCAACACCAGGACCGGGGCTTTGAGCCGCTCCCCAAGGACCACTATGGAGCCGGCGTAAACACCGGGAGGCGGCAGCTGTTTTTCAGGCTCTTCCGGAAGGATTTCAAGCCATTCGGTTCCGTTGGGCGTCAGCTCCTCCGCGCGCCTGACCTGCCCCAAAATGAAATACTCGTGGTCGAGGTAGGCATTAGCCCTCTGTATATTGCCTTCGGTGAGCGCCTTGCGGATTTTGGTGGAACTGACAAACTCATTATGGATATCCTGTTCGGGGATCTCCTCTACACGGAAACCATAAAACTTGCCCAACTCAAAAAGGTAATCGTAATCACCCTCCCGGTTATGACCAAAATGATGGTTGAAACCCACCACGACGCACTTGGCACTTAATTTACCCACCAGGATGTGCCGGATGAAATCGACCGAGCTGGTTTGTGAAAATTCGATCGTGAAGGGGATGATGACCAGATGATCCAGCCCGGCCTGCTCGAGCAACCTGATCTTCTCGCGCTGGGTGTTG
>JAWOHI010000127.1:0-6762 GCA_046485255.1 Bacteroidales bacterium | reverse complement strand
GTCAATCGGGATGGTTTCCCATTTAACTTCAAGGTTTTTAGCCAATTCGATTGAATCTCCAATGGAGTGATCCGAGGAGAACCGGGATGGCATCAGCACCGGAAGCACGTTTTGCCGGCCGAGGGCTTGTACTGCCAAAACGAGCGTCAAAGCGGAATCCATTCCTCCCGATAAGCCCAGTACTGCCCTCTTGAACCCCATCTTTTGAAAGTAATCCTTGATCCCGAAGATGAGGGCGTTATGGATCATTTCGATGCGGTATTCGTCGCTGAGATTTGCCCGGCCTTCCATTACCCGGCCTCCCCTACAGTTTGCTAAATCCTCAAGAAGGAAAGTGGCCTCACCCTCCCCGAAAGCCGGAAGGCGACCCACAACTCCCCCTGTCGAGTCAAGCGCCAGGGAGGAACCGTCAAAGATCAGCTCGGTGTGTGCCCCTACCTGGTTACTATATAATATTGGTATGCCATACCTCTGAACCGCACTCCTAAGGACTTCCTCCCTTACCGACAAGCGGTTCGCCGCGAACGGACTGGCCGAGATGTTGATCATAACTGCCGGTTTCTGCCGGATCAGGTGTTCCATCGGGGATACCGTGTACAGCTTGGACCGGGCAAAGGCATTCTCAACCGGCTGGTCGTCCCAGATGTCTTCGCAGATGGTCAATGCGATCCTGACCCCCTTGAAGTCGATGGTCTCAAAAACGTTGTTCGGTTCAAAGTAGCGGTATTCATCAAAAATATCATAGGTGGGGAGCAGGGTCTTGTAACGGACAGCCTGGACGCGACCCTGATGGAGCAGGTAGGCGGCATTGTAAAGCTTCTTCCCCTTGTCATTCTCATTATAAGCAGGAGCCCCCACGATCACCCCAACCTCCCCGGTCATTTCAGCCAGCTTTCGGAGGGCACCCTGACAAGCATCAATAAAATCACGTTGTTCCAGCAAATCCAGCGGTGGGTAGCCGCATAGGGATAACTCGGAGAAAATGACCAGGTCAACTCCCTCCCCGGCCGCCTGACTGATCGCCCTGGCCATCTTGGCCAGGTTGCCTTCAAAGTCGGCGATCTTGAAATTTAGTTGGGCAATGCGGAATTTCATAGGGGATAGGTGTCAGGTGTCAGGTATCAGGTATCAGGTTTCAGGTATCAGGTATCAGGTTTCAGGTTTTAGGTTTTAGGTTTCAGGTATCAGGTTTGGGGTTAGAGGAGGGTGAGGGCGAGGGAAATCCCGGCCTGGTTCAGCCGGATCAGGTCGGCCGGCTGGAGGGGTGACCTATTAGTGAAATCGAGGAAGCTGTTTCGATAAAAGATGGAGGCTTGGAATCCCAATAATCTAGTGAACGAGTATCGGAACCCGATCGCGGTATGGTAGGCCAGGTTGAACCAGGGCGTGCCTTCGGTATAGGGCTCCTTCTTGAGCTCGGGATTGGATGCATTAATGGTGTTTTTAAGACGAAATAGCGGATCCAGTCCGGCTTCCAGGAAAAACCGCGTATACCCGATCCGGTTGGTCTGGAGTTTCAAAGCAGCGGTTGTCTCCATCAGCTGGGTACGGTAGGTAACCGTTGCTCCTCTCTGCAGGAATACCGGCCCTGAATCCAGGTCTGCATAAAGCCCGTCTGAATAGATTACGCTACCACCGGCCTGAAGGATGCCAACCCCCCAGGACAATGAAAAATGCGGGTGAAAGTTGTAATCCATCCGAAGACCGGCGGAAAGTCCCATTCTGGCACGTCCACCTGCTGGCATGGTTTCGTCCGGATTCAGCCAGCTGCCGTGTATTCCTCCAAGGATCAGCAGGTTGACCGGCCTTTGTTGAACCTGTGCAGTCCCGGTAAATGGAACCAGAACCATCATCAGAACTGTAATCATCCGTATCGTGTTCATTGTCCAGGCAAGATTTTTGTACATTTAACGTTTGGAGGTTTAAAAAAGTATTGAAGAACAATGGGCAGAATCAGAGCCTTTCCAGGTGTAAAAGTAGTGCTATTTCCCATATCGGTGTTGCTTCTGTTAAGCGGATGCCAGCAAGACAACGACCAACAATCTGCCGAGGAGCCCCTACGCTTCGAGAAAATCCTCTTCGAGTCTGCCCCCAGTCAGGTGATCGACACTTTTCAGGGTCAACTGGCCGCCATCAAGCCCTTCTTCGAAATTTTTAACGAGGAGATCATCCAGATCGGCCCCGACTCCCTTGCCGGCTACCCCGCAGCATTGGAATCCTTCACGAAAGACCCGATCTTATTGTCTGTTTATCTGGATATTAACAAGAACTGGCCTGCTCTTTCAGAGCAAATTAAACTGTTGAAGCGGAGCTTGAACAAAATGGAGCAACAGTTGGGGATTGAATCGCCAACCCTGGTAACCTACCTGTCGGGTTTCAATGAGTCGTTCATCACCCTGCCCGGAATGCTGGGATTAGGATTGGATAAATACCTTGGTAGTGTTTACCCGTATTATCAGGAGCTGGGAATCCCCGAGTATATCCGGATCAGGATGAATCCTGACCACCTGGCCACCGATGGATTGAAAGCATGGCTGATGAGCGAAATGGAGCCTCCCGAGCCCGGTGCTACCTTCCTGGACCACCTTATTTACCAAGGGAAGATCCATTACCTGCTCAACCATTACCTTCGGGGCGTGCCCGGGCACCTGCATTTTCACTTTTCGCAACAGCAACTGAAATGGTGCCGGGAGCACGAGAGGGAGATGTGGAAGTTCCTGGCGGAGAACCGGATTCTTTTTTCAACCGATCGGATGACCATCCGAAAGTATCACGAGGATGCGCCCTTTACGAAGGACTTCGGCAACGAATCACCGGGGAAGACCGGGTGCTGGATTGGCTTCCGCATCGTTCAGGGCTATCTGAAAGCCACCCGCCAGGATCCAGGCGTGCTGCTCACGAATGTCAGCAGCCAAACGATTCTGGCCGAATCACGCTATCGGCCGTAAACAATATTTTACGAACTTTGTCTAATATTCGAAAATCAAAATATTCAAGTTATGATCAACAAGAAAATTGAAAAGGTGATCAATGAACAGATCAATGCCGAGCTCTGGTCGGCCTACCTTTATCTTTCGATGTCGGCCTGGTTCGAAGGCCGGAACCTGCCCGGATTTGCCAATTGGATGAGGATCCAGTGGCAGGAGGAGACCGCCCACGCGATGAAGTTTTTCGACTATCTGAATGAGCGTGGCGGAACCGTCAAACTGGCGCCGATCGCCGAGGTGCAGACCGAGTGGAAGGATGCGGTTGAGATCTTCGCCGAAACCCTCAAGCACGAACGGGTGGTGACCTCCCTGATTCATAAGATCGTGGACGTTGCCATCGAGGAGAAGGACCACGCCACGAACAATATGATCCAATGGTTTGTGGCCGAGCAAGTTGAAGAGGAGGCCGCCGCTGAGCAGATCCTGGAACAGGTCAAAATGGTCGGCGATCACGGCCACGCTCTTCTAATGCTTGACCGGGTGCTGGGTGAGCGGGTTTTCGTTGATCCGACCCAGGAATAAGATGGAGGGCAAATACAAGTGCCGGTCGTGCGGGTACGTTTATGACCCGGAAATTGGTGACCCTCTGTCGGGCGTGGAGCCCGGAACTCCGTTCGAGGAGCTGCCAGATGGCTGGATTTGCCCGTTGTGCGGAGTCCGCAAGAATGAGTTTGTCGAAATCATTGATTGATTATGAATCCGATCCAAGTAAAGGAAGGCGTTTACTGGGTGGGCGCCATTGACTGGAACCTGCGGAATTTTCACGGTTACCTGACTCAACGGGGCTCCACATATAATGCCTATCTTATTATTGACGAGAAGGTTACATTGGTTGATACCGTCAAATCGCATCTTACACCGGAGATGCTCAAACGGATTTCGACGGTCATTGACCCCTCCCGGATAGATTACATCATTGTTAACCACGTGGAAATGGATCATTCGGGCGCCTTGCCCGAATTGATGAAATTGGCGCCAAACGCCACCATATTCACTTCACCCAAGGGAGAGATCGGATTGAGGGAGCATTATCATTCCGACTGGAAATTCAGGCCGGTGGAATCGGGAACCGTTTTGAATATCGGCCGTCGCAACCTGCATTTCGTTCTGACACCGATGGTGCATTGGCCCGACAATATGGTGGTCTACCTGCCTGAGGAGAAGATGCTTTTTTCCAATGATGCTTTCGGGCAGCACCTGGCCTCGTCGGAGCGCTTTGATGATGAATACCCGCTGGATATTATCATGCTGGAGGCACGGAAATATTTCGCCAACATCGTCCTCCCCTACTCCCGGCAGGTCCAGAAAGCACTGGTTGGCCTGCAGGGTCTTGATATCGAGATCATAGCCAACAGTCACGGGATTATTTGGAGGAAGCACGTAGCGGACATCCTGGCGGCTTACCAGGGATGGGCCAGTAATGAGACGCGAAAAAAAGCCCTGGTGATTTATGATACGATGTGGCACTCCACCGAAAGGATGGCGCTGGCGATCCAGGAGGCGTTCGACGACCGCGGGTACGTGACCTCCCTGCTGAGTCTTCAGGAAAACCACATCTCCGATATTATGACCGAGGTGATTGACGCCGAATACATCTGCGTTGGCTCACCAACCCTGAACGGGAGGATGTTGCCCACGATGTCGGCCTTTCTGACTTATCTGACCGGCTTGGCACCGAAGGATCGTAAGGCCATTGTTTTCGGCTCGTACGGCTGGGGACCGAAACAGATTGAGGATATGACCGTTATGCTGACCGGTTCCGGGTTTGAGGTAGTGGCAGCTGAGAAGATCAAGTATGTTCCCAACGAGACCGAATTGGCTGAACTGACCCGGCGGATCAGTGGATTGATTTAATGATGAGAGCGACGGGCAGGGGGTCCTGCCTGTCCGCTTCATTTCCCCAAAAGATCGACAGTCATAAAGGCCATCAGGCCCATTCCGGTAGTCAAAGCCGATTCATCCACGTCAAATTGCGGATGGTGGACCGGGAAGCTGGTTGTTTCGCTACCTGTCCCCAAACGGTAAAAAACTCCTGGAATCACCCGGGCATACCTGGCAAAATCTTCGGAAGTCATCCTCATTTGGAGGTCCCTGACCTTTTCGGGTCCCAGGTAACGGACGGCTGCATCACGGACTTGCCTGGTCGTTCCCGGATCATTGGTCAGGGCGGGATATCCCTCCACTATCCGGCAGGAGACTTCACCTCCCATCGCTTTAACGAGGCCTTCGGCGGTTTTGAGGATCTCTTCGTGAGCTTTCTTGCGCCAGGTCTCATCGAAGGTGCGGAATGTTCCTTCCAGTTTGACCACCGGGGGGATGACATTGGTAGCGCCCGGGGCGTCGAATTTCCCGAAGGAGAGAACGGCCGGTATTTCAGCCGGCAATCTCCTGGTGATGACGTGCTGAAGGTTGACCACCAGGTTGCTGGCTATCAGCACCGGGTCAATCAGTTTGTGGGGGAGCCCGCCGTGCCCGCCAATGCCTCTGATTTCGATGTAAATCTCATCTGCTGAAGCCATATAGGCCCCTCCGCGGAAACCGGCTTCTCCGGCAGGGAGCTCCGGATAAACGTGCTGGGCGATGATGCAGTCGGGCTTGGGCTGATCCAGCAGGCCAGATTCCAGGATCTTCAATGCCCCACCGGGAAGGAGCTCCTCGCCCGGCTGGAAGAGGAGCCTGACGGTTCCCTTGAACGAGTGGCGCAGGTTATGGAGGATCTTGGCGGTTCCGAGCAGGGAGGCAGCGTGGACATCGTGGCCGCATCCGTGCATTATACCGGGGTTCTTTGATTGGTAAGGCTTATCGCTCTCCTGGGTGATGGGGAGGGCGTCCATATCAGCCCGCAGAACCACATACCTGCCTTTCCCGTTCCCTTTGATCAGGGCGGTAACACCGGTATCTGCGATCCGGGAGCTCTCGATGTTCCAGCTGAGGAGAATTTCCTCGATCAGCTCAGCCGTATCATACTCCTTGAAAGAGAGTTCCGGGTTGGAGTGCAGGGCACGCCTGATCTGAATGATTTCGGGGGTGAAATCATCGGCAAGTTTTTGAATCTGGGTTTTCATCTTGATCGGTTATTAAAAATCGAGGCTCAGGGAAAGGTAGAAAATCCTGGGCAATAAAACATAATTTTCGATGCCCCACGCCCAATCAAGCCTGACAAAATAGCCCAATAGCCTGCTTCTGACCCCTGCTCCAAACCCCGCCACGAGCGGATCGTTCCCTTTATCGATCACGATGACCATCGGGCCGTTCCGGATGATCTCCCGGTTGAGGTGGTTTCGCTTATCCCAGGGGGTGGGGCCGCTCCAGGCGGTCCCCACGTCGAAGAATCCGACCAACTGGAAGTTGGTGAGGAAATCAGAATTGAGCGGCTTATTGGCAAAATAGCGGAAAACAGGCCAGCGGATCTCCGAGTTGAGCACGGCAAAGCTGTTGCCGTTGCGGATGTTCTGGGTGAAGCCCCTCATATTGGTGGCCAGGGCCTGATAAACAAAATTCTGTGTACCGTCGATGGATTGATTGTAATCGAATGTGCTGAGCCAGGGGGGGCCGTAATCAGGAATCAGAGGATGGTTGCAGCGGGCGGTGCCATGGGGGCGGTGAAAAATGAGGTCGAATTTACTCGAATTTGGTCGAATTTAGTCGAATGAAATTGGGATGGCGCTCGCTCGAGGGACGCAGTGGGGGCCCGGAGAGCAAAGAGGAGCTGCGGAAAGCAGAGCGCTTGTTGGTTTGTTTGGGTGATGGCGGCATGTTTTCTTTCATGCGCAAA
>JAWOHI010000049.1:0-8985 GCA_046485255.1 Bacteroidales bacterium | reverse complement strand
TCCTCCTAACGGGCGTGATGGTCTTTAGTGCACTGGTATTTCAATCCAAGACGATGCGAGCGATGATCTTCATCCCGATTGCCATCGGCGTAGCCAACCGGTTCGGCCTCCCTGTCATCAGCCTGGCCCTTCCGGTAGCATTCATGATCGAGCACGTGTACGTGCTTCCCTTTAACAGCAAGCCCGCAGCCCTGCTTTACGAAACCGACCAGTACAGCATTTCCAATGCATTCAGATTCGGGTTTTCTATGATGGTGATCGCCTGGGTGCTGAATATCATCGCCGGCGAAACCTGGTTCAGGTTCCTGGGAATTACGCCAGACGGGGTCTTCGGATTGTTTTAACAAGCAGCAAGCCCACAGATGAATAGAACGCTTCTTCTGATCCTCCTGTTCACCGGTATCCTCCTTTGCGGATGCGACCGGGAAGGGGTCAAAATCCCTCCACCGGAAATCTCCGGCCTCGTCATTGAGGTAGAAAACCCTACCTCGGATCAGCCAGTGTCTGTCGGCGTAACCGTATTCGACCTTCGGGGGATCACCTCTGTCAGGCTGTTTTATCAGCTTGGTTCGGAGGCTTTTATTTCCGTCGCGATGCAGCCTGTTGGAGGTACTGGGCGCTACGCCGGCGAAATCCCGGCGCAGCCATCCGGGACCCTGGTTTCCTATTATGTTGAAGCGGAGAATGTTTCTGGCATCAAGGCTACCCTGCCGGCCGGTGCACCGACAACCATTCTTACTTATCAGGTAGCTATTGGGAGGAACATCGTCCCGGTTACCCCCTTGCCCCTTGTCAGGCTTCCATACGATCTTTACGAGACTTCCGGGATCACGATGACCGCCGAAGGCAAGATCTGGTCACACAACGATTCGGGTAACGAGAACAAGCTCTATTGCATCGATCTGGCTGGCAACCTGCTGCGAACCATAACCATAACGGGTGCCCCCAACATTGATTGGGAAGATATTGCCGTTGACAAACAGAAAAGGATTTATATTGGCGATGCCGGCAATAATGACAACAAGCGGCGCGATCTTGCCATTTACCGGATACCGGACCCTGAAACCTTCTCGGACAACAGCGTCACGCCGGAAAAGATCTCTTTCAGCTTTGCCGATCAGTATGAGTTTCCACCGCCGGCTGCCGGCCGGAATTTTGATGTTGAGGGGATTTTTTGGCACCAGGACACCATTTTCCTGTTCACCAAGGACCGGAGTGTTCCGTTGACCGGGTTTTGCAGGATGTACAAATTGCCGGCAATTCCGGGTACCCAGACTGCGGTTTATGCCGGTCAGGTTTTCCTTGGAAGCACCATCCCTTCGGCCAGGGTCACGGCCGCCGACATTCACGCCGGAACAGGCAGGGTGGCCCTGCTGGTTCAGGAGCGTTTGATCGTGTTCAGCGAATACCCGGGCAACCGGTTCTTTGAGGGAAAAATGACGGAATACGGCTTTACCACACTGCCCGGGCAGGCGGAGGCCATCCACTTTGCCACCGGTAGCAAGTTGTATATGACCGAGGAAGGCAGCAACATTAACTACGCCGGGTATCTCTATGAGATCCGCCTCCCGGATTGATCAGGAATAGAGTGCCTGGAGGGCTTTCAACACCAGGAATACCGGCCAGATGATTGCTTTTAGAAAGCCCAGGACCCCGCCCCAGAAGGTGGCGGCGCTCCCGATGAAATAGATGGCTGCGCCGATCAGTCCCAATCCGTAAACGGCTCCGGAGGCTCCGGCATTAGTGTTGACGGTCCCTTTTCTGCAGGGATCCGAACTGCTCTGTTCTGTGCTCATTTGTTTGGGTTTTATGGTTGTCGGGAACAAATGTACGGTGTTTTTCAATCCCTGACACAACGAACGGAGCGACCGTTCAGCTTAGACCAGATCATCCGGTCGACCCCAGTTGAATTGAACAGCAGAATCCGGTTCCAGGCATAGTCGGCATCTGCCCCTTCCGAGGTCCAGAAAGCAGCTGCCCGCCCCAAATTGATGAAATAGCCTGCCGTATTGCGGCAGCCTCCCGGCAGGGCTGAAAACCCGCTCTCATTGACCCCGCCGCCATTATCATCCCAACCACGGGTGGCTTTCAATTGCCGGCCGACCTTGCCGCTGATCCTGGTGGCATCCTTGTCCACATCGGCCGGATCCATCCCCAGGTGGCTTTCCAGGATCTTCCATTCCTGATCGGTAGGCAAATGCCATCCAACCGGACAGATATCCTTCCCGTTGCCGTGATTCTTTGCGACGGCGGTCTTCCAGTCGTATAAGCAGCCGTAAATCTTATAGTTATCCATAGCCTTGGCCTCGGTGACACTATTGCTGTCGAAATCATAAACCCAGACACCCCCCTGAACCTTCGCCTGGCTCACCTTGGGCAGATAGGCCAGGTTTTCGGCCATCCAAACCTGCTCCCCAATCTGTACCATACGGTATATCTTCCCATCACGCGCA
The DNA here is from genome assembly GCA_046485255.1 of Bacteroidales bacterium. GTDB lineage: Bacteria > Bacteroidota > Bacteroidia > Bacteroidales > UBA12481 > UBA12481. Next base: position 6,532 of record JAWOHI010000049.1, on the reverse strand, counting down.
TCGGTGAACTCCCCGGTGGTCTGCTTTACACTGTCCTGGGCCTGCACTCCATAGGTTGCCGCCAACAGGATGAAAACGAAGAATGTGTTTTTCATAACCAGGGCCTTGATTAGTTAACCTTACCAATAAAGTTACGGACCAGAACATTCCTGACCAAAAAAATCGGTTTCCGTCTTATCCGAAAACTTAATTATCAGGCCAGGACGGGCAATTTATTGAGACCGTGAATGGCGGCGAAATCTTTGGCCTGGTGCATAAAACCCTGTAGCCGGTTCTCGATGGAGGCATCCTCCTGCCCGTCGTAGGCAAAATTCTCCCAGGGCAATTGCCTGTTTTCCCGCCTGAAGATCTCCGAAACGGACGTATTCAGGGTGCCAGGCATACAAGTGAAGGGGAGGATGTTCACCACCCCGGAGAGGTAATCCTTTGATAATATGGCGGTGGTTCCCAGTGAGAGGGGCGGATCCCCGTCATAGTCGTGGTGGATATACCGGTCGCAATGTTTGAGCATCTCCTCAATCCGTACCATTGGGCCTGTCGGGCTGATCTTGTTCACCGCTTCCACCAGCCGCTCTTCCATTAAGTGCTGCAGGGTGCCCTGGATCTTCGACCGCATCAATCCTCCGGTATTCCTTTTCCACCTGCTGTCGCGGGTGTACCGGTAGGTGGAGTAGGAGATCCATTCGGCGAACGGCGCCATCATCGTTTCGGCGCCAAGCTCCTCCAGCCGCCTGACCACATTGCCGCTGCAGAACGCATTGTCGCGCATAAAGATTTCGCCCACAACGGCAATCACCGGTTTCCTGCGCGACCGGTCACACTCGATGGATGCAAATTTTCTGGTTTCATCCTTGAGAACCTTTACAAGGGTTTTGCCTCCACCCTCGAGGGATCTGACAATGGCTTGCAGGGCAGCGTAATAAACCCGATCGGTCTCCCCCTTGCGCAACTCGTAGGGCCGCCTTTGTTGCTGGAGCTTGCGGATCATATCGATTGCAACGAGCCCCCTCCAGGCCACCATCCTCCACTTGACCGGGTTACCCGGGGCAATGCTGGTATAATTATCCTCGTTGCTGGGATGGACGATCATCGCTTCCCCGTACCCCAGATTGCTGAAAATGATCTCCTGCAGCTTGTTGTAGCCGCCAAAACGGCAGGGGCCATTGTGGTCGGGCATAAAGAACGCCACCTGTGCGGGATCAACCTCTGGCTCCATCAGCTTTTTAAGAAAACTGCCTGTCGTGCAGATCAGCGGGAAGCACTCTTGCCCGTTGGTGTGCTTGCGGGCAATTTCAAGGTCTTTCTCATCCTGCATCGGCAGCAGGTCGGCCTTCATTCCGAGGCTCCGGCAGGCTCCCACGAATGCCCAGACCACGTCGTTGCCATAGGGAAAGTAGAGGGTTCGCTCCGTGATCGGCAATCCGGCCGGCCTCTCCTGCGTTTGCTGGCCTGAACGGGCTGCCTTGACACGGTTATAACCTTCCAGGCTGTCGATGAACGCTTCGATGCGGGTGATCACCCCGGCATTGGCGCTGTGCTCATCCACTTCCAAATGAAGATAAGGCTTGCCACTCATTTCGCGGCGCAGGTAGTGACGGATGAAGGAATCCGGACCGCACCTGAAATTGCTCAGATGTACGGCATTGAGGCGGTCGTCCCCGGCAATGATGCGCGCCCCGGCCAGCATCTTCTGCCCGCCCGGCCAGTACATCATTGGATAGAAATCAAAGATATTTTCCTGTTTTAAAGGCAAATAGTCGAGCGGGATCGCCAGGATGTTCATATTCCGCAACTTCTCAACCAGGTTCAGGTTCAGGGCCGGATCTCCGGTATTGTAGGATCTCCCGAGCACGACAAACGCCTTGCGTCCGGGCTCAAGGCTGGCCAGCACCTCCCGTCCCCGCTCCTCCAGCTTCGCCTCAAACCGCTTCTGGGCCAGTTCAGCCTTCCCGAGTGCCCCCAGGACCTGGCGCTTACCGAGCCCAAAGTTCTCCCTGGCAAATGTGGTAATCTCTTCCCTGAATGCCGTATCATAATACCGCATATGCAGGGTCGGTATCAACAGCTTGTCCCGGTCGGGCGAGTCGGCGTAGGCAGCCCGAACCATAAACGGGTGCGACTGGATCCACGGGCAGTTGCAGTTATTGGTTGGATTATCCTCAGCACCAGGCATATTGACAATGAAGGGCAGGAAAACGTAGTCCACCCCCTTTCGGATCAGGTCGTCCACGTGGCCGTGGACCATCTCAACCGGCAGGCAGGTTTCGCAGGTCATCATTTCAATCGATCTGTTCAACAGGCGGTTGCTTGATTCGCCAGACAGGACCACATTGAAGCCCAGCTCTTCTAGGAAGGTTCTCCAATAGGGGAACTGCTGGTAAAAAATGGTCAGTTCGCGCGGAATCCCGATGGTTTTCCTGGCGGGGTCCAATTCTGGTTCATACCCGTCCAACAGCATACCGGTGCGCTCCTCGAACAGGTTGGGGATATCCTGGCCGCCTCCCTTTCTTTCCTCAATGTCATATCGGTCGCAGATTCCGCCGTAATAGAACGGTTTCTCCCCTTCGATCATCACCTCCCGGATCTCACAGTGGTTGGAGCAGTGCTTGCAGATGAACTTGTCGAGTTTATAGGGCAGGTCGCTGATATGAAACCCCTTGAACCGGGAGGGCTGCCCTGCTTTCATCCGTTCGCGTGCCAGCATTGCTGCGCCGATGGCCCCCGTAATGTCGAAATGGGGTGGGATATGGATCTTTTTCCCGGTCACCTTCTCAAAGGCGGCCACGACCGCCCGGTTATTGGTCACCCCTCCCTGGTAATAGATCCGGTTGCCAACCGGCTTGGCGGCAACCACCCTGTTGAGGTAATTCTGTACGGTTGAATAGGCCAGGCCGGCAACCAGGTTCTCTTTTTCCTCCCCTTTCTGCTGGAAGGAATTGAGGTCGCTCTCCATAAAAACCGTGCAGCGATCGCCCAGCCGGGAGGGGGCTTTAGCCTCAAAGGCCAGCTTTTCAAACTCCTTCACGATATTGATATCCAGCCGTTCAGCCTGTTCTTCGAGAAAGGATCCGGTTCCGGCCGCGCACACTTTATTCATTTCAAAGTCGACAATGACGCCCTGCTCTACGCTGATATACTTCGAATCCTGCCCGCCAATCTCGAAAATGGTGTCAACCTCCGGGTCGAAGTAGATGGTGGCCGTGGCTTGCGCGGTGATCTCGTTCTGGATGATATCCGCCCCGATAAAGTCGCCCGTCAGGTACCTCCCTGATCCGGTTGTCCCGGCGGCCATAACGGTAACCCTTTCGCCCACCTCATCAAAGATCTCCTTCAATCCCTTTCGGATTGCCTCTATCGGCTGACTGGCGGTGGGGAGGTAGCGGCGTGCCACCACCTCGTTGGCTGAATTGATCAGGACCAGGTTGGTGCTCAGTGAACCGACATCCAGGCCAAGCGCCACCTCGATGCGTCCATTCCCCTCCGGGATCACCGCCACACGCTTGTCAAACCCCGACACGGTAGGCTGAAGCGCTTCCATGCTCTGCCCGGCCGACTTTTCATAGACCTTCAGGTAGGCTTCCAGATAAGCAAGCCCGAGGAAGGGCTTCAGTTCCGCCTGGTTCTTCAGGGCGTGATAGACCGATCCGATGGCCCCCATCGCGGCATAATGCCTTGGGATGATGAACTCATTGTCGGCGAGTTTCAATACATCCCTGAAAGCCCTCACCATCCCTGCATTGGCTGCCACCCCGCCGTGAAAACTGACCGGGGGGGTGAAATGCTTGCCCCGGCCGAGCGTGGTCCTGAGGTTGCGGGCTACGGCGTAACAGAGCCCGGCAATGATGTCCTCTACCGGGGTGGCGATCTGCTGCAGGTGAATCATATCACTCTTGGCAAAAACGCTGCACCGGCCCGCGATCCGGGGTGGCCTGACCGATTTGAGCGCCAGCTCCCCAAACTCCTTCTCAATGCTCACGCCGATCCGCTTGGCCTGCTGGTCGAGAAAGGATCCGGTTCCGGCTGCGCACAGGCTGTTCATCGAAAAATCAGAGAGTCGCGACTGCTCCGAAGCTTCGCCATTAACCATAAATATCAGTTTGGAATCTTCCCCACCCATCTCGATGACGGTCCGAACCTCCGGATGAATAGCCCCAACGGCTGCGGCCTGGGCGATGATCTCATTGACGTGCATCCCGCCGAGCACCTCGGCTGCCTTTTTCCCGCCCATTCCGGTAAAGGCGATGACCTCCGGATCTTCAAATTCAAAGTTCTTGAAAATGTATGCCATCCGATCGTACAAAACGTGAAATGGCCTTCCGTGGCAATAATCGTAATACTCCTCAACAACGTCGCCCTGATGGTTCAATACTACCGAATTGACGGAAATGGAACCAATATCAAAACCCAATCGGTAATTCATCGTTCCAGGTGGTTTTGGTTTAAAGCAAGTTAATATATTTTCCGGGTCCGATTCCTGATAATTCAATTATTGTACTTTCAACCTGTTATTTTTAGGACAAACAAAACCTTGATAATATGTCACAGTTTTTAGCTGAAATGATTGGCACCGCCATACTGGTGCTCTTTGGAGATGGCGTGGTAGCCGGCGTCCTCCTTAAAGGGACCAAGACACACAAAGCCGACTGGATCGTCATAGCCGTGGGGTGGGGTCTTGGCGTCACCCTGGCCATTTATGGCGTTGGGAGCATCAGCGGAGCCCATATCAACCCCGCCGTCACCCTGGCGCTCGCCGCGCAGGGGGCGTTTCCCTGGTCCGACGTGACGCTTTATATGGCCGGCCAACTGCTTGGAGGCCTGATCGGAGGCGCACTGGTCTGGCTTCATTACCTACCGCATTGGAAAGGCACCGACGACAAGGGCCTTAAACTGGCCGTCTTCTGCACCGGTCCGGCCATTCGTTCCCGCTGGGCCAACCTGCTCAGCGAGATACTCGGCACCTTCGTCCTGATCCAGGGACTGCTATTCATCGGGGCTAACCAGTTCACGGAAGGGCTTAACCCTGTCATCGTGGGCCTCCTGATCATCGCCATCGGGGTCTCCCTGGGGGGAACCACCGGCTATGCCATCAACCCGGCCCGCGACTTGGGCCCCCGGATTGCCCATTTCCTGCTGCCGATTGCAGGGAAGGGCCGCTCCGACTGGCCCTACGCCTGGATACCAGTTGTTGGCCCGCTCCTTGGAGGTACCTATGGGGCGCTGGTCTATACCCTCCTCACGGAGGGATCGGCCCGATGGCCTTTCTGGGTGGTCTCCGCCATCATCCTGGTCGTGGTGTTCCTCGCCGTCAGGCACCAGCTCCGGGTAGATAAAAAATCTTGATCTTAAAACCTTTACGGATGAGAGAAAAATTGATACTGGCCCTCGATCAGGGCACTACCAGCTCCCGCTCCCTTCTGGTGGATACCTCGGGGCACATCAGGGCAATCGCCCAAAAGGAATTCACCCAGATCTACCCAAAACCAGGGTGGGTTGAGCACGACCCCGAAGAGATCTGGTCATCCCAATGGCAAACCATTCAGGAAGTTTTGAGAAGAGAGGGTCTGAATTTCAGCGATATAGCCGCCATCGGCATTACCAACCAGCGGGAAACCACAGTCGTGTGGGATAAAAACAGCGGCCGGGCTGTCTACAATGCCATTGTCTGGCAGGACAAGCGAACAGCGCCCGAGTGCGAAAACCTTAAAAATCAGGGCCTTGAGGAGTATGTGCGTGAGACTACCGGCCTGGTGATCGATTCCTATTTTTCGGCCACGAAGATCAAGTGGATACTGGACGAGGTGGAGGGTGCCAGAAAGAGCGCCGAGCGGGGCGATCTTCTCTTTGGCACCATCGACTCCTGGCTCATCTGGAAGCTCACAGAGGGACGGTCGCACTATACCGACCAGACCAACGCGTCACGAACGATGTTGTTCAATATTTCGACCCTCGATTGGGATCCAAATCTGCTCGACAAGCTGAAAATCCCGACCAGGATGCTCCCCCGAGTTAAACCCTCTGCTTCTGATTTTGGCTTTTTCGATGCCGGCACGGATTTGATCCCCATTTGCGGGGTGGCGGGCGACCAGCAGGCGGCCCTTTTCGGCCAGGCCTGCCTCGAGCCCGGAATGGCCAAGAACACCTATGGTACTGGCTGCTTTATGCTGATGAACACCGGCAACCAAAAGGTCCTCTCCCGTAACGGCCTGCTGACCACCCTGGCCTGCAGCATCGGCGACCGGCCACAGTATGCCCTCGAAGGTTCGGTGTTTGTGGCAGGGGCTGCCATCCAGTGGCTCCGCGATGGCCTGAAGATCATTCAGAAAGCATCGGAATCAGAGCAGGTCGCAATGAGCGTTAAGGATGCGGAGGAGGTCTTCGTGGTACCGGCGTTCGTTGGCCTTGGAGCTCCCTACTGGGATATGTACTCCAGGGGAGCCATCTTCGGGCTGACGCGCGACACCAACAGCAGCCACCTGGTCAAAGCCACGCTCGACTCCCTGGCTTACCAAACCCGCGATGTCCTCGAAGCAAT
>JAWOHI010000037.1:0-4205 GCA_046485255.1 Bacteroidales bacterium | reverse complement strand
CGGTGCGGTCGCCCTGAGCGGTAGTCTGGTGGCCACGGCCAAGCTGGCGGGCCTCGCGCGCCAAACACCCGTGATGCTGCCCCCGCTTCCAGCGCCCGCCGGGCGACACTGCTTTTGGTGGTGTCGATGCTGATGGGCACTGCGAGGCGTGCCGCCAAGGCCGCGATCACCGGGACCACCCGCCGAATTTCCTCCTCGGCCGTCACGGGGTCGGAAAACGGCCGCGTGGACTCCCCACCGACGTCGATGATGTCTGCGCCGTCCTTGGCCAAGCGCACCCCTTGGGCCACGGCGGCGGCCGGGTCCAGGTACCGGCCCCCGTCGGAAAACGAATCCGGGGTCACGTTGAGAACACCCATGATGCAGGTCCGCCTCCCCAGGTCCAGCACATGGCGTCCCCAGGCGATCCGGTATGCCTTTCGAACAGGCATCACGTGGCCAGCGCCGGCTTGGGCTCTTCCGACGGCAGCGGCGGCTCCTTGGGTGGGTGGGGCTCTTCTTCGCTGTCGATGTGTTTGGAGGGTAAGTGGATGCCGGGACGCATGGACAGGATGATCTCATCCAACTCCTTGCCCATGACCGTCTCTTTTTCGAGCAAGATCTCCGCCAGCTTTTTCAAGATGTCCATGTTCTCCAGCAGGACGCCGCGGGCGCGCTCGTAACAGGTCTTGATCAGCTGGTTGATCTCCTGGTCGATTTTCTGGGCGGTGGCATCCGAGTAGTCGCGGTGCTGGACGATCTCGCGCCCCAGGAAGACATGCTCTTCGCCCTTGGCGTAGTTCAACGGACCGAGGGCGTCGCTCATGCCCCAGCTGCGAATCATCTTCTCGGCCAGGGCCGTTGCTTGCTTGATGTCGTTGGCGGCACCGGTGCTGATGCGGTTGAACACGATTTCCTCGGCGACCCGTCCGCCATATGCCACCGACAGCTCGCTCTCCAGCTGGTCGCGAAATTTAAAGTCTCTCTCCTCGGGCAGGAACCAGGTCACCCCGGCCGCGCGGCCGCGGGGAATGATGGTCACCTTGTTGACAGCGTCGGTTTCCGGCAGGAAACGCGCCACCAGTGCGTGGCCGCCCTCATGGTAGGCCGTCACTTTGCGGTCCTCTTCCTTGATCACTTTCGACTTGCGCTCCAGGCCCATATAAACTTTGTCCTTGGAGTCTTCGAAGTCCTGCATGTCCACCCGCTCTTTGCCGCGCTTGGCAGCGAGAAGGGCCGCCTCGTTCACCAGGTTTTCCAAATCGGCCCCTGAAAAACCGGGGGTGCCCTTGGCGAGGATCCGTGCGTTCACATCGGCCGCCACAGGGGTTTTGCGCATGTGCACCTGCAAGATTTTCTCCCGGCCCCTGATATCCGGAAGGGATACCACCACTTGGCGGTCGAACCGTCCCGGCCGCAGCAGGGCTGGTGGTAAATGGCTTGCTGTAATCATAAATCGGGCGCACCTCCCCGGTCAGCGGACTGATGTCGGTTCCCCGCTCAAAGCCCCTGAATTCGATGGTTTCGAACCTGGAGCTGTCGATGGTGTAGGAGAGGGCAAACTCCTTTTTTGTTTTGGCCGCCAGCTTGGCCTCTTCCCTCACCTGCCGGATCTGCCCCGAGTGCTCATTGGCAAATCCGATCATACTGTTGATGAAATGATAGGAACCCCAAACCCGTTCGACATAAGGCTGGTAGCAAAGATTCTCGATCATCTGCGTCAAGGAATGGAAGAGCAGGGTGTATCCGGTGGAGAAACGCGGGGTCTGGACGTAGGACTCGATTCCCTCCTCCGGCGATTGGTTGGTGTACTCGGCATAGGGGATCATCGGGTACGGGGTGGCGGCCATCTTCCCGTAAATTGCCGGGATCATAGTCTCCTTGAAGAAGCGCCCAACCGGCTCAGGCATGCTGTTGTGCTGGGCCGGCAGATAAGTCACAACGTGTTGATGATCTGACCCATTCGTCGCGTGTGTATCCAGAAAGACATCGGGATCCCACTGGCGGAAGAGCCGGACGAACGATTTGGCGTTCTCCGTATCGAGCTTCACAAAGTCGCGGTTCAGGTCGAGGTTCTTCGCGTTGCCGCGGTAACCCGGGTTCAGCGGCTCCGGCTGGTTGGTCCGGTGCCAGCGGTCCTGGTAAAGCAGTCCGCCGATGCTGTACACCGGGATGATGCACACCACGGCATCATCCAGCAGCTTGCGCATCCCATTGTGGTTCCGGAGGATATCGTCAGCCACGAGGATGCTCGCCTCCATTCCGTCGGGCTCGCCCGGATGGATCCCGTTCATTATCATCACGATGGTTTTCCCCGATTTTCGGATCCGTTCGGGATCGAACTGCCGGTTGGCGCTCATCACGAACAGGTGCAGGGGCTTGCCGCAGTCGGTGGGACCGGCCTCCAGCAGCTTTGCTTCCGGCCAGGCCTCATCCAGCTTGCGGTAATTGGCGATCACCTCATCGTAGGTGGAGGATAATTTCTGCTCAAATTTCAGGCTGATCAGGGATTCGCGCTCGGCCTCCGGAGTGGAGGCGGAGCTGCAACTACCAAGAATCAAAACAATTAACAACAGGATGGAGAGGTTGCGCAGCATATCACGGGAAATATTGATGACAGGCAAAAATAGCGAACTCCCGTCACAATCCCCGCTTCATCCGGCCAATCAGCAGGACGGGGTTGTCATCCACCCTGACTGTCTTGATGATGTCTTCGAGCCGCCTTTTCACCTCCGGCGCCACATCCGGCAGCCGGGAAACCGAGTCGGCCACCTCCAGCAGGTCAAGGGCCTGATAGGAAGCCACCACGGTGCCATCCGGCTGGAACCGCGGATTGAAATAGGCTTCGCTGCCGAAGAAATCGTTCCGGATCTCGCCGATCAACCGGGCTTGCCCGGTTTTGGCATTGTAGGTAAAAGCCTCACGCTCACCCAGTACGGGCCGTAGTTGCCCGTAGCGTACATCCATCTCGACCTCCTTCACTGGAACGCGGGATCCGAACCAAAGCCGCTCGCCAACCGGAAGCAGGCCGGCGTAGACACTGCCAGCCTTAGGTTCCGGGTAGGCTTTCTCCGAATCAGTTGAGAGTATGGCCACCGGCCTGAGCTGATCTCCTTCCAACACCCAGGTGGTATCCTGGACAAAGAGGTAGTGGAAAAAGATCCGGTCGCGGACCAACAGGATCGTGGATTCCGTCATTCCAAGCGGATGGGTTTTGCTGACCTCCCAGAGGAGCTTGCCGGTGGTGGTCTGGCAGAAGAGCGGGCAGTCGGACTTGGCTCCCCTGACCTGCATCGTGGTGATATACATTAAGCTGTCCTCCTGCACGATGATGTCGCGGATGCTCACTTCGGGCCCTTCGTGCATGATGGGGATGGTCTCGAAAGCACCCGTCCGTATGTCATAGGAAATCAGCCTTTTGGTCGTCCTGACCAAATCGGTCAAATACAAACGGTCGTTCTTTTCATCCACGAAGATGTTCCGGTTGGCATCCGACACCTCGCCCGGCCCCCTGCCGTACGGTGCCAGGTTCCGGATGAAGCGGCCGTTCTGGTCAAACATCAGGATCCCCTTTCCGACGGTGGAGACCAGGATGTATTCCCGCCCAACGAAGATGCGCATCGTATAATCAATCGCGCATTCACCGGAGGTTTCGAGCCTGACCAGCTTCAGGTCCTCCACCCAGTCGGTGAACCTCACCTCCTCCGTGGTGGCTATGCGCTCCGCGTGGATGATTGGGACCTGCTCCCCGCCAATGGTGGTCATCTCAACGGAATCATCCTTCGCTGTCTTTCCGCCGGAGTCCATTCCCATAAACATCCCGCCGATGTAGGGTATGAGCCAGACCAGCCAGACGATGATGCTGTAGCGGTGAAATCCTTTCCGGGCTTTCTCATTTCCCCTGCGGACGACGACGGTGGCCCAGGTGGCGTGGACCAGCATCAGCCAGAGGGCGATCTGCCCCGTCAGGGTGTGGGGCTTGGTGAGGTCGAAGAAGCCGCCGGCCATCAGGTGCATCAAAAAGGTCCCCGACACGTCGAATGCCAGGCCGGTCCAGAAGGCGACCAGGTGCCAGGCTCTCAGATATCGGGATATCCGCTCCGCCCAGACACCGAGGGAATAGAAGACCAGGGCCAGCGTGATCAGGAGGGTGGAGAAAAACATCAGGGTGGACATAGGAAAGATTTGGGTTTGATCGAAGGTAGTGATTATTGTTTGTGGTTTCC
>JAWOHI010000403.1:0-11546 GCA_046485255.1 Bacteroidales bacterium | reverse complement strand
CCCCGCAATCCCGGCCCACCTTCCATAAACACGCCGGCCGGGATTGCGGGGGCTACCAGATCCACGTGACCGACCCGGCCACCTTCCAGCCCTGGCAAACGATGCTTCATATCCTCAAATACCTGTACCATCACACCGACATCCGACCTTTCTGGAGCTCACAACCTTATGAATATCAGTTCGATGGACTGGCCTTCGACTGGATCAACGGAACCGATAAGGTAAGGCGGTGGATTGAGGCGGAGGAAATGACTAATTGCTGATTACCGTTAACCTCAGGAATAATATGGCACATTTATTTCTTAACCATCCTGGCCATACTGACCTGTCCGTCATACTCTGCTCTGAGCAGGTAGATCCCCGGGTGTAGGCCGGCAACCGGAATTGCAATCCTGTTGTTAACCGGAACACTCAGGAAATGTCTTACTGTGCGACCCTGAAGGTCCTTAATGCTCAGGTTCACTGGCGAAACAGCCGGGTCATTGAATTCAATGTAACAATCGTCATCACATGGATTGGGGAAAACTTTGATGTTCCTATCGGCGATGAGGTCAACCACTTTAGAAGGTCCACCGGTGTAATAGAAAAACTCCCGTGATTCAAGCAAATATATCTGAGATACCGAAACCCAGCCGAGGCTGTCAGCCTGCACAATTTTATGGTTGAAGAGCATTTTCTCAAAAGGGTACAGGTACGGGATGGTGAGATCTTCAAAATTCACATCATCATAGGAATAGGTATATTTAAAAACCGGGATAAAGGACTGGGATACCGATTGGTGGAAAGTCAGATCGGTCAGGTCATTATTATCGGCAAAGCCATATTCCATTGCATATCTGGTGTGATAGACTTCACCCCCGTATTCGCTATAGGTAGTGTATTGAAAGCGACCCAATGAGTCAAGGGTAAACTCATGTAGTTCATCGGGATACCAGCCACCAGACTCCTCCATGTCATATTGAAAAATCCTGTATAAAGAACCATCCTCCGCATATTCATAAACTTCCTTTTCATAATATTTCCATGATTGACCGTCAAGCTTTTGCCTATAAACCTGAGCCAGCCTGCCCTGTTCATCATACACGAGATCTTCCTTGTCATAGGGGGTCAGCTGCACAAACCAATCGTACTTTTTGAAGTACAGACAGGCAACGAGTCTGCCGTTTTCATCCCAGGTATATTCACCTTTGCGACTATGAAGCCATCCATTTTCGTCATAATCGTAATAATCGATGGCCGATTGAATCATTTGGCCGGTTTCATTATACCGGTACTCCCGTTTCCGGTGGATGATCCATTCTCCGCTGCCGCGGTCATAGTTAATGGTGATTGAGCTGTCAAGCCTCGCTTTACCCGGGTTGTTCCCACCCCGCTGAAATTCCTGCGCCTGATTGCTATCTGTATAAAAGAAGAACAGGGTCAGCATGGCGGCAATACTTGAAAAAGTTGGTCTCATTTATTTGATTTTTAACAATATATCCTTATTCCTCAGCCTTAGCCTTCGCCTTAATGGTCCTGGGCCAAATGAAAGTTTACCCTATTAAGGTGAACTAAAAATGACGAATTAATGCAAATTTAAAAGAAGTAATTTTTCTGATCAATATGAAGAAAAACAACTGACACTCATATAGAACCTGATTTTATAGATTAATTTGAATTGACGCGGTGGAGCCTCCAGGATGAGAGAATCAATTAGAAGGGTAAACTTTCATTTGACCAATAACCATTACCAATTAATTTTGTTTGTGCCAATTTGTGTTGTTATTTGTGTCCATTTGTGTTCTGACTTAAATTATATGCAATGAGAACTTTCCGCACCCTACTGATCCTGGCTGTCCTAGCCTCCGGTTGTGTCCGTGAGCAGGCGCCCAAGCCCGATTTCTCCTTTGCTTTCCTGACCGACATCCACATCACCCCCGACCGGGGTGCACCTGAGGGTTTCCGCCAGGCCATCGACACGGTGAATGCCCTGCAGCCTGACTTCGTGCTAACGGGGGGCGACCTGATAATGGATGCCCTCTGGGCACGGCGGGAGCGGGCCGACTCGCTTTACCAGCTCTACCTGGGCCTGGTCAAGGAGTTCCGGATGCCGGTTTACAATACGGTGGGCAACCACGAGCTGTTCGCATACTATACCCGTAACATCGACACCACCGACCTCGATTACGACGACGGGATGTACCGCAAGTACCTCGGTGATCCCTGGTACTCCTTTGATCACAAGGGGTGGCACTTCATCATCCTTAAGTCGATTGCACAGACCCCGGGCCGGACCTATCAGGGTGAGGTCAGCCGGGAGCAGATCGAGTGGCTGCGAAACGACCTGGCGACGGTGGATTCCCTGACCCCGATAGCCGTTTCGGTCCACATTCCGCTGATCACGGTATATGACCAATGGCGGGAGGGCGGGCAGTACGTCAACGGTCCGGCTAACGTGATCACCAACGGCAGGGAGGTGATGGAGCTCCTCCGTACCCGAAATATCAGGCTGATCCTTCAGGGGCACCTGCACCTGCTCGAAGAGATGGTGGTTGATGGCGTCAGGGTGATCACCGGTGGCGCCGTTTCGGCCGGCTGGTGGGAAGGTCCCCTGGGCAGGCTGAAGGAGGGATTCTTAATGCTCGATGTGTTTGGGCAGGATATCCGGTGGAGGTATGTGGAATACATGCAAAGATAAAAGATTAAAGACTAAAGACCCAAGAAGGGGGGAGCCGGGAGGGTGTTGATAAATGCCTTTTGATGGTTCATAGGATTTGATTAATCTTGTACTACCATCTACTGTTAACCTTACGAAAGAATGTGCCGCAACCCGGTTTATCTATTGGCATTTGCCTTGTTATTAGGATCTTGCGGCCGTGAAGCCGGGCAGGATTTCATCAGCCTGGTCGACCCGATGATCGGCACCGATGCCACGGGGAACACCTTTCCCGGCCCGTCGATGCCCTTCGGGATGGTTCAATTGAGCCCCGACACATACAATGACGGATGCTGCAGCGGCTACCACTATTCGCACGACCGGATCCTGGGGTTCTCCCACACTCACCTGAGCGGGACGGGGTGCGCGGATTTCGGCGATATCCTGCTGTTGCCGTTCACTGGGGCACAGGGGCACGGGGGCACAGGGGCGCAGGGGTCGAGCTTCTCGCACGAGCGGGAGAAAGCTTCTCCGGGGTATTACAGTGTGGTGCTGGATGATTTTCAGATACTTGCAGAGCTGACGGTCACCAACCGGGTCGGCTTTCACCGTTACACGTTCCCGCCGGAAGGCAGCCGGCACATCCTGGTTGACCTGGAGCACGATATATCGGGTGACGGCGACATCCCATTCGACGACTGCTTCATCCGGGTGGTGAGCTCGACGGAAATAGAGGGATACCGCCATTCCCAGGGTTGGGCCCCCAACCAGCATCTCTATTTTGTGGCCCGCTTCTCCGAGCCTTTTACTGAAGCCCGGCTGATCCTGGATGACGAAGAACATCGGGATAATAAAACCATCACCGGCACCTCAGTCAAGGCAATCCTGAATTTCTCATCCATTCACGACAAGCCGGTGATGGTCAAGGTGGCCCTTTCGGCAGTCAGTCCTGCCGGCGCCCGCAAAAACCTGGAATCGGAGCTTTCCGGGTGGGACTTCGAAGGAACGGTGCGGGATGCTGAGAACGCCTGGAGCCGGGAGCTGGGGAAAATCCGCGTGGAGGGAGGAAGCACGGATCAGAAGAAAATCTTTTACACAGCCCTTTACCACGCGCTGCTGACCCCGAACCTCTATTCGGACGTGGATGGACAATATCGCGGAATGGATATGCTGGTGCACCCGGGCGAGGGATATGACTATTACCACGTCTTCTCCCTCTGGGATACTTACCGGGCGGTGCATCCGCTGTTCAACCTCCTCTCTCCCGACCGGAACCTGAATTTCATCCGGACGATGCTGACCCAGTACGATCAATCGGGGCTGCTACCGGTTTGGGAGCTGGCGGCCTGTGAGAACAACTGCATGATCGGGTACCACGCGGTTCCCGTTATCGCCGATGCCTGGCTCAAGGGTAACCGGGGATTTGATAAGGAGAAAGCGCTGGAAGCGATGATCGCGAGCGGCACACAGAGCCAGGAGGGGATCTCCTCTTACCGCCGGTATCAGTTCATCCCCCGCGACCATTCCCCCAACTCCGTATCCAAGGTGCTGGAATATGCGTATGACGACTGGTGCATTGCCCAGATGGCCCGGTCGGTGGGCAAGGACTCCCTTTACCAGGAATACATCCTCCGGTCGCAGTACTGGCGAAACCACTTCGACCCGGGCACGGGCCTGATGCGCCCGCGCCACGCCGATGGCCGGTGGCACCAGCCCTTCGATCCTTTCCGGGTGACGATGCTCGACCAGGGCGACTACACGGAGGCCAACGCGTGGCATTACAGCTTTTACGTGCCCCACGATGTCAAGGGCCTGATCGATCTCCACGGTGGTGACGAGCCCTTCATCAGCAAGCTCGATTCCTTCTTTACGGTTCAAACCGAAAAACGACACAGCATCTCCGATTTTGAGGGGATCTTCGGCCAGTATGCCCACGGTAACGAGCCGAGCCACCATATGCCCTATTTGTATAATTACGCGGGAGTGCCCTGGAAATCACAGGAGATCCTGCAGCGGGCAATGAACGAGTTTTACACCAGCGCACCCGACGGGCTCTGCGGCAACGATGATTGCGGGCAGCTATCTGCCTGGTACATATTCAGCTCCATCGGGTTCTACCCGGTCTGTCCCGGCTCCGACCAGTATGTGATCGGGATCCCCATCTTTGAGAAGGTCACCCTCGACCTGTCCAATGGCAAAGAGCTGGTCATCAAGGCGCCTGGAGCCGGTCTGCGGACGCAGGGATCGAGCCTTAAATTCCAGTATGTCAAGTCGATAACCCTAAATGGCCAGGAGTACCCCTACTCTTACCTCAACCACTCCGACCTGATCCGGGGCGGGCATTTGGAGTTCACCCTTGGATCCGACCCGGGTGATGACTGGGGTAAGGCCCGGGAGCACCGGCCTTTCACTGAGCCGGTTGAGCCGGAGAACAGGCTGGAGCCGTTGGGCCAGGGACGGCTGTTTTTGCCTTATATTGCCCATACCGACGTCTATTTCAGGGGTACCCGCAAAGTGGAGATGGGGTGCCTGTCGCCCGGAGCCTACATTCATTACACGCTCAACGGCTCCGAGCCCAGGGTCAACTCCCCGAGGTATACCCAGCCTTTTGAGATCAACCGCACCTCCAGGATCAGGGCGAAAGCCTTCAAGGAGGGATACCAGGAGAGCGAAACCCTGTCGGTCGATTTCTACCGAAGCTCCCTCGACCCCAAATCCCCGATGGTTAGCCTTCAATATCTGGATCCGCCATTTGGGATCGACTACACCGGGGTGCCGGCCGACGGGAAATACGCGCCACGGTATTCGGCCGGAGGCGATAAGGCGCTGTGGGATGGCAAGACGGGATCCTACGACTACACCGATGGCCGCTGGCAGGGCTTCGAAGGCAAGGATATGGAGGTCCTGATCAACCTTGGCCGAAATATGCCGGTCTGGAGGATCACGGCCGGATTCCTCCAGAGCCTCTCGGTCTGGATTTTCCACCCCGTGGAGATCAGTTTTTATGTTTCAACCGACGGAAAGAATTTCCGTCTTATGGAAGTGATTGATAATTACCCCGATCGCGGCGCAATGACCGATGGTGTCCGCTATTTCTCCTCCCTGCTGATGGGCGTGCCCGCCCGGTATGTTAAAGTACGGGCCAAAAGCATTGGCATCTGTCCGCCCTGGCACCACGGGGCAGGCAAGAGGGCCTGGCTTTTCGCGGATGAGGTGATAGTGGAGTAGGGCACAGGGGCACTGGGGCACAGGGGCACGGGGGCACAGGATTAGGATAGTTGGTTTTGTTTTTCGTTGAGTTGGTGTAGGATTTCGTCGGCCTTTGATTGCAGGTGGGTTAACTTCCCGGAGAACAGTTCCTTATAATACCTGATCCCTTCGAGCAGGTTTTCGCGGAAGGCCTCCAGGGTTTTTTTCTCCTTGGGGTTATCGGGATTGATTTTAGGAGCCAGGCGGTTTTTCAGGTAATCGATGTAAATATCCAGTTCCTTCATAAAAAGGTGGGGGCGATCGTTTCGCTCCATCACGTTCGTGCGGCCATAAATATGCCCGACCATCTCTTTGAGGCTGAAGGTTCGGTTAAAATAGGCCAGGTTGGGGCCGGGACAAACCGACACTCCCGGGCCCTCCACATTGTGCTTCAGGTTGTTGGCCAGCAGCGATGCCGTACCCAGCCCCACACAGATGCAAGATTTCTCCACGATGCCTTCGTACCTCAACCGATACTCCTCTTCGGTAAGTCCTAGCTGGTCGAGCTGATTGATCTTCTTCTCCTGATATTCGCGGGAGGCGGTACAGATGGGTATTTCCGTAAACTCCGTGTCGAGGGAGGCGTATCTCTTCGGGCAGGTGCTGCCTGGTTCTCCGGATTCGATCCGCCTCTGCTTCTCCACATCTTTCGAATTGCCCTTCAATGAATAGAAGGGCACTCCAAGCGGGGATATGCCACTCAGGTACACCTCCTCCTCACCGGCCTCGCAGAGCTGCCGGCGTGTCTCCTCATCCATCGCTACTGCCTCGGGCACCAGCAGGAAAGGGGTGCCCCACCCAATCGAGTCGAGGCCGTAATAGGTGGTCAGGAAATCCTGCTCCTGTGCTGTACCTACCCCACCCTGCGCGGTGATCCTGATTGCCGGCGGGCTGACCGTCACCGGCCTGTTTTTGGCTTGAAGAGCCGACGCCCAGAGCGGGTAAACCTCTCTGGCCAGCTCCTCCCTGGAGTTCTTGAATGCTTCAAGGATCGGTCCGAGGAGAAAGCCATCGGTGGCAAAAGCGTGGCCGCCGCAGTTGAGACCGGATTCCACGCGGTATTCGGAGACCCAGAGTCCCTTCTTGGCCAGGAACTTGCCCTGGATAATGGCAGAACGGTAATCGCTCACCTTGAGGATGATCTTTTTCCTGATATATCCGTTGGGATCAGGATAGAAATCGTCGAAATTTTCGAGATAGGCATACAACCTGGGATTCATTCCGGCCGACAGGACAATGGAGGATTCCAGGTTACTCATCGCAAAACCACGCAAGGCCGCGTGCGCATCATTGTACTCCTGCGGCAGGGCTTCCCCTTGGATATAGTTGGCCCTGTCGAGCTTGGTCATGATGTTCACGTCGATGGAGCCCGGCCTGAGCCTTTCCTGGACCCATTTCATCATATCCGCCGCCCTGGGCCTGCCTTCAAGCAGTAAATTAAACTCTTTCCTGACGACCGAAAAATCAGGCAGCATCTCGATGTACTTATGAAACTCGCCTTTTTTCTCCATCACGGATCTCTTCAACTCCTCAAACTTATCCTTGACAATCCGGTCGACCAGGTTGAGGTAGGAGGTGATTCGCCGGGCCCGGTGGTCTTTCACGCGCAGTGAGATCGGCTGAAAAGGGAAATTAAACTGGCGGCTGTAGAACTCACGCATCTTTTCGATCAGCCGGTCATCGACGAGCGAAATGACGGAGGAAATCCCGTAGGGTGCCACCCGCACGGCCGTGTCAATGGAGTACCCAATGCCCATCACGGGGATGTGGAATTTATGAGGGTGATCTAAGTAATTCATTCTTTCGGACTTTGAAATATTGGGGCAAGGTAGGGGTTATTTTTTTGTGAATGATTTCACAGATAGGGGCACGGGGGCACGGGGGCACAGGGACGTAAGGGGCACAGGGGCGTAAGGGTATGAGGGAGATTTCGTTAACTTTGGGTGTTTATGTAATCTACAAATCGTTCTGTGTTATGAAGCACGAAGATTTTATCCTGACAGAGCTGGGGAAGGCTACCGTGAAGACGCCTTTGAGCGAGGAGAACCATTGCAAGCCGTTGTTTGGTTTTGTGACCCAGAAGGATCGTATTCTTTACGATACCTCCCTGGCTCATTTCGAGAAGTGCCGTAAGAACGGCGAGGTCCCCATCTCATTCGAAAAGGCGGGTCCGAGGGAGTACCTCTATTTCCAACCGGCAAGAACCAAGGTGGGGATCGTCACCTGCGGAGGGTTGTGCCCAGGGCTCAACAACGTGATTCGCAGCCTGGTGATGAGCCTGCACTATCGTTACGGCGTCCGCAATGTTGTCGGTTTTCAGTACGGGTACGAAGGCCTTAGTCCCGATTCCAGGCACGAAGTAATGGAGCTGACCCCCCAGACAGTGAGCCAGATTCACCATATCGGCGGCACCATCCTGGGCTCCTCCAGGGGTCAGCAGGATGTCGGGAAAATGGTTGACACCCTGGAGATGCTGAACATCAACATTTTATTCTGCATCGGGGGCGATGGCACCCTGCGAGGGGCCCACGCCATCCATCAGGAGGTGACCAAGCGCAACCTCAAGGTCGCTATCGCCGGAATCCCCAAAACCATTGATAACGATATCAACCTGATAGATAAATCGTTCGGATTTGAAACAGCCTTCAGCATCGCCAATGACATCATCCGAAACGCCCATAACGAGGCCTTTGGGGCCTACAATGGCATTGCCCTGGTGAAGCTGATGGGGCGCGATTCGGGGTTCATCGCCGCCTATGCCGCCCTGTCGATCCAGGAGGTCAATTTCGTTCTCGTGCCGGAAGTTCCGTTCAGGCTCCAAGGGGAGGGAGGGCTGATCGACGCCCTCCGCAAGCGTCTGGAAAAGAGGCACCACGCCTTGGTGGTGGTGGCCGAGGGGGCCGGACAGGAATTTTTCGAGGGCGAAGAGATGACCAAGGACGCCTCAGGGAACATCCTCAAGAAGGATATCGGACTATTCCTGAAGGAGCGGATCTCCAAAGCATTCAAGAAAGAGGGGTTCCCCCACTCCATCCGGTACATTGATCCGAGCTACATCATCCGCAGCGCACCCGCCTATGCCGACGACAGCAAGTTTTGCAGCCTGCTGGCCCAAAACGCGGTACACGCGGCAATGGCTGGCAAGACCGACTTCGTCGTGGGCCACTGGAACAACGAGTTCACCCTGCTCCCCATAACGGTAACCGTGAGCAAACGGAAGAAGATCAACATCAACGGCGAACTTTGGTGGAACGTTCTCGAGGCCACCGGGCAACCGGATATGCAGTAGCCCCCGGAATTACCATTTACCATTTACCATTTACCATTTACTGGTCACCGGTCACTGGTCACCGCTTCTCCGCCCCAACCACCAACACATTGACCGAATATCCCGGAACCTCCACGGTGAAGTCGGGGGAGCAGTTTTCGAGCATTTTCTCCACTGGCTGGATGAAATGCGGGTTCTCCAGGCTGTTTTCGTGGCTCAGGTCGTCCGACCGGATGATGAAGTGCTGGCCAACCCGATCGACCGAGCGGATGCCGGCCAAAAGGATGCGGGTCTTCACCGGCCCGGGATTGTAATTGACCACCTTGACCACTACCTGTTGTTTCACGGAGTCATAACCGGCCACCGAGAAGAAGAGGCCCGGCTCGCCAGTCGCCGCCAATGGAACCTGTCCGCTATCTGGTTCAAAACCTGGCTGTTGGACTGAAACCCCGATATTTCGCTCCGGCCGGTACTCATTGAACAGCTTCTGGACATAATAAGAGGAGTGGGCAAAGCTGCGGGAGGCATCGAACTCGATGAGGTTGACCCCCCAGCTCCGGTCGTTCACGTTGCAGAAGAGCGGCGCGTAGCTCGCCATTGTAACCAGGTCGCCATTCTTCTCCATCATCATCAGGTAAACGGCATCGCTTAAGGCGCAGAGCAGGTCGCCCTGGCCGCGGTGTGAGGCGTACTCCCCCACGTAGACCTTCCAGGGGGTGCGCTCATAACGGTCGAAATAGTCGAATCTGCGCCGGATCCATTGGGCGTCGCGGTAGGCGTGCTCATCTACCATATCGATGTTCTCATCCCCGGCCAGCTCAATCACGGGCCGGTTGAGGCCACTCCAATACATACTCATTATCACCGTCATATCGGGATATTTCGCCTTTATGGCTTCCCTGAACCGGAGGTAGTATTCACCGTAGATTTCCGCGTAATGCTCGTTGCCGATCTCGACATACCTGAGAGGAAAAGGATCCGGGTGGCCCATCCTGGCCCGCTGCGATCCCCACGGGGAGTCGGGAGGGCCGATGGCATATTCGATGGCGTCGAGGGTCTGCCGGATGATGGTATCCAGGTTATCCAGAGGCCAGTTGTTGTCGGGGTGGACCGTCATCCCTGCGAAGGCCACATACATCCCATCCGCACCCAGCTCTTCGCAGAACTCCAGGAACTCGTGATACCCAAATCCGTCGGTCGACCGGTATTGCCAGTAACCCCACATTCCCGGTCGTTCTTCGGGCGGGCAGACCATCTTCCGCCAGTCGGGCGCCGACTCCCACGACAGGCCTTCCACGTAGCAGCCGCCGGGATAGCGGATGAAATCGGGCTTCAGGTCGGCCAGGTAGCCGGCCAGGTCCTTCCTCAATCCGTTGGGCTTGTCCCGGAAAGTTGGAGGGAACAGCGAGACCCAGTCGATCTGCAGGCTGCCCCGGCCGGTAAAGGTGATGGCCAGTTGGGCCTGCGGGTGGCTGCGCGTGGGCTTGATTTTCGCAGCATATCTTTTCCAGTTATTTGATTTCCTGATCTTTCCTATGCGTTTGGTGGCCAGAACCTCTCCATCCGGGCTCTCAAGGGTGACCACGATCTTGCCCTTGAAATCGTATGGACGGAGATGGAATTTCAGGTCGTATGCGGAGCCTTCCTGTAAATTCATCCCCCAGTATCCGCTGTTGATCAGGGAGATGGGCTTGCCGACGGCGGCGGCGGGGATGCTGATCCGGAGCGACCGGGCCGAGGCCTCATTCATCGGATGCTCTTTCGTCAATTCCATCAGGGCCCCGCTTTCGCCCGGGTCGCGGAGGCTCCATCCGACCAGCGCCCGCTCGGGGTTCCAGCCACAGTTCATATTCCAGGGCCAGGGCATCGGCCAACGCTCCTCGGGCACTCCATCGGGAAGAGATTCCAGTTCCATCCGGAGGTTCCCCTCCTCATCCTTCACCAGCTTCATCCCCGGGGGGAGGATGCCCTCCTCAAAGCTCCGGTTTTGCACCAGCTCGGCGTAGATGCCCCCGTCAAATCCGTGGTTGATCTCCTCCATAAAGATCCCATACAGGCCGGCGGGCACGGGGGCACGCAGGTCGGAGAGGTCGATGGTGAGGCGGACAGCGTTGGCCACGGGAACTGTTTGGCCGTGAAGGGCGGCCAAAGGAAAAAGGGCGACCAGGCTCAAAGCACCAGAAGCAAGTGCGATTAATATTTTTATTTCAAGCTTTTTTAAATTAGTAATTTGTTTTGGAGCATATTTCAAGAAATATAAAAGTGCAATTGTTGCCGAAATACCAATAATTATTCCATATAAATGAATTGAAATTGGTCCTATATTAATTTTGTTGAATTGTGTTAAAATACTGAAAATCATCTCTTTTTAGTTGTTTATGAATAAGAAAACTT
>JAWOHI010000344.1:0-4569 GCA_046485255.1 Bacteroidales bacterium | reverse complement strand
TGATGGTATCCGCCTTCGCCGGATTCGACAAGCTGATGGAAGCCTATCAGGTGGTCATCAAGGAGAAGTACCGGTTTGGGACGTATGGGGATGCGATGCTGATAATATAGGTGTCAGTCAGCCCCTGCTGTCATCCCGGCGAAAGCCGGGATCCCTACCCTCGGAGAACAGGGTGTCGGGTTTCAGGTGTGGTTGGAGTGGTGGTGGGGGTCGATGAGTTCGCGGTATTTGCTGACCACGTTTTTAAAATCTTCCCAGACATCCTTTTTGAGTTCGGGGTTGCGGAGCAGCGCCGACGGGTGGTAGGTCGGCATCACGTGGATCCCGTTCCAGGTGATCCATTTGCCCCTCAATTGGGTGATGCGCCCCTCGGGGTCGATTAACCCTTTCAGGGCGGTACTGCCCAGCAGGATGATGATCTCCGGCTGGATGAGCTGGATCTGCTGCATCAGGTAAGGAAGGCAGGCGGCGCGCTCTTCGGGTTTGGGTTCACGATTGCCGGGGGGTCTGCATTTGACGATGTTGGCAATGTAAACGTTTTCCTCACGCGAAAAGCCCGCCGCCTCCAGGATCTTGTCGAGCAGCTGGCCGGATTTTCCGACAAACGGCTCCCCCTGCCTGTCTTCCTCTTCTCCCGGACCTTCACCGATGAGCATCAGCCCGGCAAACGGGTTGCCCGTACCAAAGACGGCCTGCGTGCGCTTCAGGTGAAGCTCGCATCGGGTGCAGTCGCGCACCTCCCGTTTCATCCGGCTGAGCTGCTCCTCGATCATTCCGGCTGATAATCAGTTACTACCGGTTATTGGTCAAGGGCAGGACCCACTGGTGATCCTTTCCGGTAACCCGCACAAAATAGAGTCCGCGCCCCGCGCTGCCAAGATCAAGGCTGCGGGTGGTCTCCGGTGTTTCAACCCGGATTACCTGCTGCTGGATCATCCGCCCGCCGGCATCCAGGATATCGACCTGGACCTCCTGACCCTGCAATCCCTTCAGGCTCACGTTGAACTCACCGTGGGTGGGGTTCGGATAGAGCGTGACCTGTCCGTCCAGGGTGGTCTTGCCGACGCCGCTGGTTTCGGGCCCTATGTAGAAATCGTCGATCGCCGCGCCGTAGCCGAGACTGCCGCTATCGGTGTAATAGAAGGCAAATTCGATTCCGGGAATGAGCAGATCGGTCGGGATGGTGAACGTGAAGGTCCGCCAGGTCCAGAGGGTGCGGCTGGATGGTTCGATTTCGATCAGGTTGGTCCAAAGGGGGTTCTCCTCGGTCCGGTAAACCAGATAGAGCCGGTCGAAGTTCTGCCACCTGCGGAACGCATACTTGCAGGAGATGATCGGATTATCAAGGCCGACCAGGTCCATTTGCGGCAGTATGGCATAATCGCTGGCCCGTTTGCCGGCGACACCGGCCAGTTCGGAGCTGACGGCGATGAATTTCGAGCTGCCAAGCTGGTTCAGCTTGAAATCGCTGCCGGTGCCCCACTGCCATCCGGAGGGATCTTTTTTCAGGAGCCACCCGTGAGTGACCTCTTCAAAATCCTCCCGGTAGGGGAAGGTCACCTCTACCGGCGTACGGGCCACCACCCGGTTGGTGGGGGTTGATACTCCGTCGGCGTAAACGGCTTCGACCCGGTATGAGTGGGAGAGCCCGTTGGCCACCTGGTCGGTATAGCCATTGGTTGGGGATGTAAGCAGCAGGGTATCATCACGATAGATGTTATACCCCAGGGGCTGGACCTCCTTGGGGGCGATCCAGGAGAGGACGATCTGGCTGGTCCTGCCCTCAGCGGTGAGCTGCAGGGCGGGCTCCCGGCGACCGTCGTCGATGATTGGGGATTCCCAGATGCCGCGCCCGAAGGTGGCAGCCCGGATCTTGTTAACTTTATAATTGATATCCAGCACATTGACGATGACATTCGGCAGACCGTCGTCGAAAGGAACCCATTCGCTCATCGCCGGGTTCCGGTAGTACACACCCAGGTCGGTGCCGGCATACATCGCGTAATTGGACATCTTGTTGATGAAAAGGCAGTTGGTCGGAACATTCGGTAATCCTTCCGAATAGTTGACCCAACTGTCGCCACCACTATCCGAATAGTACACCTTTTCCCCGGCGGTGAATCCGGAGAAGGCGACCCACACTTTTTCGGGCTCGCTCGGTGATACCACGATCCATTCGATCGACAGGTTGGGCAGGCCGTTATTGAGGCTTATCCAGCTGGCACCGCGGTCGCGGGTACCCCAGATCTTGGCCCCCCGGGAGACGTAGATCCAGGCATTGTCGGAGGGGGCGAAGGAGATCTCGTTCATTGTGCCTCCGCCGTCCAGTTCGGGCGAGATCTTGGTCCAGCTGTTGCCCCAGGAGGTGGAGAGGTAAACCGATTTGTAGCCGGCTACCAGCATATTGGTGTTGATGGGATGGATCTGGAAGGGGGTGATCCAGGATCCGCCCGATTCGGGCCGGATCCCTTTCCAGTCCTTGCCACCGGCAATCGAGCGCATAATGTTGCCATTCTGGGTGGAGGCATACATAATGTTGGGATCGGATGGATCGATGGCGCACTCCATTCCGTCGCCGCCGTACACGTCGATCCACTCGCCGTCCTTGTACAGGTAGGTTCCGTTGTCCTGCGATCCCTCCAGGATCAGGTCGGGATTGGTGTAGGAGGCTCCCATCCGGTACACCTGAAGGATGGCCAGTGTTGAACTGATGTCGGTCCAGGTGGTTCCCTTGTCGAGTGTTTTGTAAATGCCGCCATCGTTGCCCGAATAGCAGACATTATTGACCGGATTGACCACGAGGACGTGCTCGTCGGCGTGCACGTAAGGTTTGGAAAAGCCGCCGTACCAGTGGGCCACGAGATCCCATCCGGTTCCGGAATTCATTGAACGCCAGAGATTAACACTTCCTGAGTAAACGATATTCTCATCCTGCTGGTCGATGGCCAGGGCGATGGCGTACCAGGCGATGCCGGTATTGCCCGATCCGGTGGCATCGTAGCTGAAGATGTTGATGCTGGCTTCGGTCGACTGGGTAGCCCAGGTCAGACCGGCATCCGAGGATTTGTAGAGGCCCTTGAAGCCGCTGCCGGAGTTGCTCATCACGGCATAGATCACGTTGGGGTTGGCATTCGTGACAGCCATCTCCGTCCGGCCGATCCCGGTGGTGGGCAGACCTTCGGTAACCCGCTCGAAGGTGAGTCCGGCGTCGGTGGATTTATAGATCATACTGCCCGTGCAGGCGTAAACAACCGATGGGTTGCCAGGCATAAATTCGAGGTCGAAATAGTTGCCGCTCTGGATCTGAGTCCAGTTGGTGCCCGCATCTTCCGAGCGGTAGAGGCCGGGCGATCCGGCGGTGATGAGGATATCCGGGTTGACCGGGTGCACCAGGATCCGGCGCATCCGGTGGTTGGAGCCGATATCGTGGACCAGTCCGGTGGATTCCCAGGTGACGCCTGCGTCGGTGGACTTCAGGATTCCGAAGCTGTAGGTGGGGCAGGTGTTTCCACCATCCTTGTCGCCGGTCACCATATAGAGGATATCCGGGTTGAGCGGATTAATCCCGATATCGGAAACGCCGAGGCCGGGCAGTTGGTCGGTATGGGTGACCCAGTCGTTGCCGCCGTTGACGGTCTTCCAAACTCCGCCCGAAGGTGCGCCCACGTAAATGATGTTGGGATCGGTGGGGTGGAAGGTGATGCAGTTGATACGTCCGATCCCGGATTGGCGTACGCCGTTCCAGTTCGGTGGATAATCAAAGGGTCCGATGGGTTCCCACTGGGCTGTCACCGAGCCGGTTTTCAGCCGGGAATCCTTGGCCTGGTAAGCTTTCCAGAGTGCATCCTGTGGAAATTCTCCGGAAGGGTAAACGCGCGGTTCGAGGAAGGCCAGGTACCGCTGAAACTGCTTGTACCCGGTACCCTTGCCCTGGTCGCGCGATTCGAACCAGCTGTCAAAGGCTTTCTTGAGGTCGTAATAATTGCTCCAGCCTTCGCTCGATGGGGTTTCGGCGGCGTTGGGGAGCCAGGGTTGTGCCTGCAGGGCGGCCGTGGCCAGTCCTGCCAGCAGAATAAGAGCAAAGAGTTTTTTCATTTTCCAATCACCTTGTTTTAATCAGTTGTCTAACAATTACTTCATTATCAGTTTCAATCAGCACGAAATAGGTTCCGTCGGGGTAGTTCATCAGATCCAACGGTTCGGTCAGGTTATTGGGGTTTTCGATATGCTTGGTCTGCAAGCTTCTCCCGGCGTGGTCGATCAGCCGGATGGTCAGGGGGGTGTCGGCCTGGAGGCGGATGTAGGACATTCCGGCTGAGGGGTTCGGGAACAGCTCCACGGTGGGCCTGTTGGTGGCCTGGTCGATACCGGAGAGGAGCTCGACGACCTGCACGTTATCAAGGGCGGCTCCATAGCCGAGGCTGCGGCCGTCATCATAGAGGAGGGCCACCTGGGTGGAGCCGGAGATGGCTTCGGCCGGGAGCTGGACGGAGTAACTCTTCCATCGGAATCCCGCCCCAACACCGCTCGGTGGCAGTTCGACCCAGGATTGCCAGGCCTCGGTCGGGG
>JAWOHI010000262.1:0-4576 GCA_046485255.1 Bacteroidales bacterium | reverse complement strand
GGCGGCGTCGGCGTCCTGCACGATGGTCAGGAGCAGTTTCATGGTGACCGACATGGTAGCAGACCGCGGCCCTGGGTTCGTCATGCGGCCGGTGGACGCCCGGGCCGAGGTTGACACCCCGGTGCCCCGAACGTACGCTTGCGGGCGAGTCGGTCGCTCGTCACCGCCGTCCTGGACGGGGAGAACCAGACCGTTATGCTCGCCCCGGCCTCCGGCTTCTATGCCACACCCGGCCTGGGCAAGGACGAGGTCAGGATCGCGTATGTCCTGAAACTCGAGGACCTGAAAAATGCAGTCGAGTGCCTGAGAATAGCCCTGTCAGTCTACCCCGGCCGCAAATAGCAGTCCCCCCAGCCCTTTAGCGGAAATCGGGATAGAGGAGATATTTTTCCCGGACATTCCTGAACCGGTCAAGGTCGGACTGCCAGCTTTGCCGGATCTGCGATGCCGGCACGCCTTGGATGATCTGATCCTTCAGCTGGTCAGTCCCGGCCAATGTGTTGAAATAGTTGTTAAAAAAGCCAGGATCCGACTTGAGCTTTTCATAACTATCAATCAACCAGTCGAGTATCAAACCACGCTGTTGCCCGACACGGTCAAGCCCCGTCACCCGCAAATCCTCCCCGTGGCACTCCTGTCCAAGCAGCGGCGGATTCACGCTGACCCCGGGAATCGACCTGGGGGTGAAGCTGAACGGGCCCTGGAGAGCAGGGTGGCCGTAAACCTGGAAGGGAAGCGGGGTGCCCCTGCCCAGACTGATCACCGTTCCCTCGAAGAAACAAACCGAAGGATAGAGGTAGATAGAAGTCTGATTGGGCAGGTTGGGCGATGGCTTAACGGGCAGGACATACTCGGTCCCGTGATCGTAACCGGCGCAGGGAACTACCGTCAGCCGGCAGTTCAGCCCATCTGGCAACCAACCCTCCCCATTGATCATCCGGGCATACTCGCCGATGGTCATCCCGTAAACCACCGGAACAGGATGCATCCCAACAAAAGATTTGAAGGCTAAGTCAAGGAGCGGCCCGTCGATGTAAAAACCATTCGGATTGGGCCGGTCGGTCACCACTACCGGCAGATCCATTTCGGCACAAGCCTCCATCACGTAATGAAGCGTAGAAATATAAGTGTAAAACCTAACCCCAACATCCTGAAGGTCAAAGAGGATCACGTCGATACCCTCCAAATCGGTAGGAGTCGGTTTATGATGGCTACCGTAAAGGGAGACCACCGGCAAACCGGTTCTTTCATCCCTTCCTCCCTTGATGAGCTCACCAGCCTCAGCTTCCCCCCGGAACCCGTGCTCCGGGGCAAAAACCTTCCTGACATCCAGGCCCGCCGCCAACAGGGTATCAACCAGGTGAACCGCCCCAACCCGCGAACCAGGATTGGCTACCACCCCGATCCGCTGGCCACGGATCAGTGAAAAATAGTGATCGGTCCTCTCCGCCCCACATACGACAGATCCACTTTTTAAAAACGGAAGAATCTGTGCGTCAATCTCCTGTGATGCAACTGCCACGGCCAGCAACAAACAGGCCAATGTCCGGACTGAACTAAGGCAACTTCGCTTCATAATTGGTACATTTGCTCAAAATCAGGTGTCGCCTGTGAATTTCGAAATTTTCATCGTAAAACGAATCATTTCCTCCCAATCCGGAGGAAAAAGTGGCGCCAAAGCCCTGGTGAACATTTCGGTCGCCGCCATTGCCCTGAGCCTGTCAGTAATGATCATCGCCGTGACCGTCCTGACCGGTTTCAAACGGGAGATCAAGGAGAAACTAACCGGATTCGGTTCACATATCCAGATCAGCAACCTCGACACCAACAACTCCTACGAAACGGAACCCATACTCCGGTCGGATGAGCTGGTCGGGAAGGTCTCACTCCTGAAACAGGTCGGAGGAATCCACGCCTTTGCCACCAAGCCGGGCATCGTCAAATCGGGAAAAGAGCTGCAGGGGATCGTTCTCAAAGGGGTGGAGGATCAGGCCAGTCTCGGCTTCTACGCCTCCAGCCTGGTTGCCGGCGAGCTGCCCCGACTGGAGCAACCCGACTCCCTCGACGTGCTGGTTTCCCAATCCCTGGCCAACCTCCTCAGGCTTGAACCGGGTATGAAACTGCCCACCTATTTCGTTCAGGAACCCTTGAGAATGAGGCCGTTTGTTATCCGCGGCATCTATAACACCGGGCTTGAAGAGTATGACAAGCTTTTTGTCATCTGTCACCTGTCACACATCCAGGAGATCAATAACTGGTCGGCCGGCCAGGTGAGCGGATACGAGATTCGAGTAAGAAAGCCGCTTCAGGTGGATCAAACTGCGAAACTGGTTCAGGAGATTGCCGACCGGATCACCATCCAGACCGAATCACTGGTCCAGGTTCGCACCATCCGCGAACTGGCGCCGGGATTCTTTGATTTCCTGAGCCTGACCGACACCAACGTATGGGTCATCCTTACCCTGATGACCCTGATCGCCGGGTTTAATATGATCTCCGGGCTGCTGATCATCATCCTCGACCGGGTCCGGATGATCGGCACCCTGAAAGCCCTTGGCACAGCCAACCGCTCGATGGTCAGGATCTTCCTTTACCAGGCGGCCTTTATCACAGGAAAAGGGCTCCTGATCGGAAATGTCATCGGGATCAGCCTGGCCCTGCTTCAGATGCACCTGAAAATCATCCCGCTGGACCCGGAATCCTATTTCGTCAATGCAGTGCCAGTCTTTATCAAACCCCTCCACATCATCCTGATCAACCTGGGGACAATGCTCCTGACCATTTTGATGCTCCTCGTGCCCGCCGGGGTGATCTCACGTATCAGCCCCGATAAAACCCTGAAATTTGATTAACAGTTGAACAAATGGCAAAACAATTTGACCCACGGCGCAATTACCAGGAATCCTTGAAGGCTGTCGGCTTTGTTCCCCTGAATGAGGCCACTGAGGAGGATTGGAAACGGATCGGGTTTATGTCGGGCCTCGAAGTACACCAGCAGCTCAACACCCGGGAAAAGCTCTTTTGCCGGTGCCCGGCGGGCATATACCTGGGCGACAGGGATTTTGACGGCGAGCTGATCCGTCATATGCGCCCAACCCTGAGCGAAATGGGAGAGTACGATGGTACGGCGCTAATGGAGTTCAAGACAAAGAAGGAGATCACCTACCGGATCAATAATATCAACGCGTGTACCTACGACATCGACGACACTCCCCCCTTCAAGATCAACCGCGAAGCGCTGGAGTACGCCCTGGAGATCGCCCTCCTCTCCAACCTGAACATCGTGGGCGAGGTGCACATCACCCGCAAGCAGTACCTCGACGGGAGCATCCCGACCGGTTTCCAACGAACGGCCATACTGGGGGTGGAAGGGGAGATCAGCCTGTCAAACAAGAAGATTCGGCTCCTGCAGCTCAGCATTGAGGAGGATTCCTGCCGGGAGATATCAGATATTGGCCACAAACGGATCTATAAAACCGACCGGCTCGGGATGCCCCTGATCGAAACCGTCACGCACCCGGATTGCCTCACTCCGCTTGAGCTCAGGGAAGCCTGCGATTACATCCGCTTCCTTAACCGGAGCACCGGAAAGGTTCGTACCGGTATGGGATCCGGGCGTCAGGATGTCAACGTGAGCTGCCGTGGAGGCAATCGTGTGGAAATCAAGGGGGTATCACATACGAGCTGGATTCCCCAACTCAGTCACATCGAAGCTTTCAGGCAATTCGCCTTGCTCAGGATAAAAGATCTTCTGACCGAAAGAATGCCCTCCTTTCGCGACGATTGGAACCTCAAGACCATTCGCCTGGATTTTGAGAAACTGGAGACCGGCTACCAACCCATCCTGGATGCCAGGCTGGCGGGGTTTGAAGCCTATGCCGTCAACCTGCCGGGATTCCGTGGCATCCTATCCCACTTCACCCAACCCGGGAAATGCTTTGCCGATGAGATCACCGATCGCCTGAAAGTGATCGCCTGCCTCGAAAAACCCAATATGGCCCACTCCGAACCCATTGAACAGACATCGGATCTGTTTGATTTCGAGCCGGTCAGACGCTGGCTTGAATCTGCCGCGGGTGACGCCCAGGTTGTTTTCTGGGGCCCCCCCACTGATATGGAAACAGCCATTGAAACGATCAGGGAGCGCTGCCTGATGGCCTTCGAGGAGGTTCCCCGCGAAACCAGGAAATCATTCCCCGACGGAACGACCATTTTCGAGCGGGTTCTGCCCGGGGCCGACCGAATGTACCCCGACACCGATTCGGCGCCTATACCCCTGCCGGAAGAGTACATCCAGAAACTGAGAAAGAGAGTGCCAATGCCGGTCAGCCGGAGAATCGAGCAGATGCGCGAGTGGGGAATCCCACACGACGCGTGGAACTACCTGCTGCGCAAAAACCTGGTCCCCCTTATTGAGAAAATCTCCTTAGAATACGATTATCCGCCCAAACTGATAGGCACCCTGGCGGTGTTTTTTCTGCTCATCTACGCCCCGTACACCAAGTTTGCCCACGTGGTCTTTCGGACGATTGCGATTCTGTTTTCAAAGTATGAGGAACAGGAACGGGGCAAGATC
>JAWOHI010000133.1:0-9380 GCA_046485255.1 Bacteroidales bacterium | reverse complement strand
TGATGGTGCTCTGGTCGATGCTGGACTGGCCCTGCTGCACCACGCCGTCCACCGGCAGGCGGTCGCCCGGCTTGACGATCACCACGTCGCCCGGCTGGATCTGCTCGATGCGGGCCGGCGTGAACACAGGCAGCCTGTTCGGCGTGTATGCCTATGGCGGTCAGATGGGTCCTGAGCTGTTCCGTACCCCGCTCGTGATGGGAATCAGCTGGTTGATAATGGTTTATATGGGAGCGGCTGTTGCCCAGCGCTTCACGATGCACCCATTCTACCGGCCGATACTGGCCGGAGTGCTCCTGACGGTGTTCGACTTTCTGCTCGAGCCGGTGGCTATGTGGCTGAATATGTGGCAGTGGCAGGGCGGAAACGTTCCCCTGATGAACTACGTGATGTGGTTCATCGTCTCCGTGGCCCTGGCATCCCTATACCCCATTCTCAAGATCCGGATTCGCAACCAGGTGGCACCAGTCCTGTTCCTGGCCTTTATGATCTTCTTCTTGATCCTGAACGGGCTGGCCCTCATCGAAAAGTGGATCGCCTGATGATTCCGGCCCGCCATACCTGGTTTCACGTCCGATTCTTCCGGCTCTATGCCGATTTACGGATCCGGCGGCACTTTTCCCGGGTGGTCATCCATCCGCCTGTTCCGGAGCTGCCCGACAAGCCCCTGCTGGTCATCGGAAACCATTTTAGCTGGTGGGACGGCTTTTTCATCCTCTGGCTCAACAACCGCCTCTTTCATCGCCGGTTTTACGTGATGATGCTGGAGGAGCAGCTGAAAAATAATATGATCTTAAACCGCACCGGCGCGTTCTCGATCCGGCCGGGCTCCCGGGATGCCGTGGCCTCTATCCGGTATGCCCGCGATATCCTGACCCGGGGAGTTGATCCGGCCCTGCAGCCGGCGCAGCGCCCCCTCCTGCTGATCTACCCCCAGGGAGCCATCCGGTCGATGCACGACCGTCATCTCCATTTCGAGAGCGGGCTCGGGCACATCCTGGATCAGCTGCAAGGCCAGGTAACCCTGCTGATGAGCGTCGCCCTGACCGATTACTTCTCCAACCAGAAGCCCGAACTGCACTTCTACCTGCGAGAGTATCCGCTCGATGATAACCTGAATATAGAACATCTTGAAAATGAGTATAATGACTTTCTGAAGTATGCCCGGCGGGAGCAGATGCCGGTTAGTGACCAGTGACCAGTGACCAGTGACCAGTAAATGGTAAATTGTAAATTGTAAATAGCAATGCTTCTCCTCCTTCTCTTCCTCCTTTTATTTGCGCTTCTCCGGTTCGGGGTGGTTGTATCCAACCTGGTGGCCCGGCAGTGGCTTCGGCGCCATACGCCGCAGGGGGTGCAGCGGGTGTCCGTACTCATCCCGGCGCGCAATGAGGAGGCTGCCATCGTGAGGCTCCTGCGGGACATCGCTGGGGCTGAGTTGACTCCAGGGTTGGACATCGCGGAGGTGATCATTTATGACGACCAGTCGACTGATGGAACCCTGGAAGTGGTGACCAGGGAGGCGGAGCGGTGGGACAAGATCAGGGTGATCCGGGGGGAGGCCCTGCCGCAAGGGTGGCTCGGGAAGAACCACGCGTGCCACTGCCTGGCCCGGGAGGCCGCGGGCGACTGGCTCCTGTTCCTGGATGCCGATGTGTGCGTGGCACCCCGCTTCCTTTCCGATGCGGTTGGGTATGCAGAAAAGCACCGGCTCGACCTGCTCTCGCTGTTTCCGGTTCAGATAATGCATTCCGCCGGCGAACGGATGGTGGTGCCGCTGATGAACTGGATCCTTGTCAGTCTTCTGCCCCTGATCCTGATCCGGGTATGCCGGTGGACCTCCTTCAGCGCGGCCAATGGCCAGTTTATGCTTTTCAGGGCATCGTCCTACCGCCCCCACCTGTGGCACCGGCAGGTGAAGGATCACCCGGTGGAGGATATCCTGATCTGCCGGTTGATGAAAAAGAGCCGGCTGAGGGTGTCGACCCTCCTCAGTGGCGGCCAGGTCTCCTGCCGGATGTACGACGGCTATCGTGGGGCTATCGGTGGCTTTTCGAAGAACCTGGGCCAATTTTTTGGCAACAACCTCCTCTGGATGGCCATCTTCCTGCTCCTGACCACCCTCCTGCCGCCCTTTCTCCTGCTTTCCATCTTCTTCCTTCCGCCTGTCGCGCTGCCCCTGCTCCTGGCTTACTTCGGCGTGATCCTCCTGATCCGGGTGGGTGTTTCGCTGCTGAGCCGTCAGCATCTCCTTCGCAATCTTCTGTTCTGGCCTGTCCAGCAGGTAGTTTTACTGATACTGGCGGTCAGGTGGATCCGTTTTCGCTCCGGCCGGAAAATTGAATGGAAGGGGAGGGCGGTTTGAGTTTACGGCCAAAAGTCCTAACTTGAGCTCATCTAAACCATTGACCAATGAAAGCCAGTTTGACAGCCCCGATCGGTCTGGGCTTGGCGGCCGCCTTTCTGGGTGGATGCACCCAGCGGCAACCCGAAAAGCCGAACATCCTCTTCATTATGTCGGATGACCACGCTTATCAGGCCATCTCGGCCTATGGGCACGGACTGAACAGCACACCCAACATCGACCGCCTCGCAGCCGAGGGGATCCGGTTCAATCAGGGTTACTGCACCAACTCGATCAGTGCCCCGAGCCGGGCGGTCATTCTTACGGGCAAGTTCAGCCACCTGAACGGCCTGCGCGACAACAGCGACCGGTTCGACGGCTCACAACTCACACTGCCCAAGATGCTTAAGCCGGCCGGCTACCAGTCGGCCATCATCGGCAAGTGGCACCTCAAGAGCGACCCCACGGGCTTTGATTTCTGGAGGATACTGATCGACCAGGGCCCCTACTACAATCCCGATCTGAAAGATTCGACCGGGATCACCCGCTACGAGGGTTACACCACCACCGTCATCGGCGATCAGGCGATCGAGTGGCTCGAAAGGCGGGACCCCGATAAACCGTTCTTCCTGATGGTCCACAATAAGGCACCCCACCGGCACTGGTGCCCCGAGCCCAAATATTTCGGGCTTTTTGAGAACCAAAGGCTTCCGGTACCCGACAACTATTTCGACGACTATTCCAGCCGCAGCCGGGCGGCCGCCGAGCAGGAGATGTCGGTCATCAAGGATATGACCCTTCACTACGACCTGAAAATCTATCCGCGGGAGGGCGATTCCCTGGCGGGGGCAGATCGTTATTGGGAGTCAGAGCTCAAAAGGATGACGCCTGAGCAACTGGAGGCCTGGGAAAACTATTATAAACCCCTCAGCGAACGGTTCTTCGCCGCCGGCCTGACCGGCTCGGAGCTGGCCCTCTGGAAGCTGCAGCGATACCTGGAGGATTACCTGGCGGTTATCCAAAGCGTGGACGACCAGGTGGGGCGGCTGCTCAACTACCTTAAGGCGAACGGATTGGACAAGAATACGATCGTGGTGTACACCTCTGACCAGGGCTTTTACCTGGGTGAACACGGATGGTTCGACAAGCGGTTCATCTATGAGGAGAGTTTCCGGACACCGGTGCTGATGCGCTGGCCCGGCCGGATCAAGCCGGGTACCACTTCCGGTGCCCTCATCCAGAACCTCGATTTTGCACCCACCTTTGTCGAAATCGCCGGACTGGATCCATCCGAAGAGCTGCAGGGTGTCTCGCTCCTGCCCCTGTTCAGAAAGCCTGCCACCGACGGCGCCCCGCCTGCCAGCTGGCGACAATCCATCTATTACCACTACTACGAATATCCTGGAGTCCACGCCGTCAAGCGCCACTATGGCGTGTACGACGGACGGTACAAACTGGTCCACTTCTATAATGACATCGACGAGTGGGAATTGTACGATCTCCAGACAGACCCGCGCGAGATGAACAATGTGTATGGCGACCCGGCCTATTCAACGATTTTGGTAGATTTGCGGGCCGAGCTGAAGCGACTGCAGGTGCAGTACCAGGATACGGTTATGATGGAATGATCAAACATTTGGCCCGCCTTTATGTCAAGACAGCGCTGCCGCTGGTTGTCCTGCTAACCGCACCGTTTGCTGTCCAAGGTTCCGGTTTTCAGATTAATTCCCTCAGCGAAAGAATCTATCGGGCTTATATCACAGGAGATATGCATACCTGGGAAGCCCTGCTCAGGGAGCTCCCCGCCAATTCACCGGAGCCGGAACTTTACGAGATGGCGATGGCGCACTACGGGTTTATCGGGTATTGCCTGGGCAGGGAGGAAAAGTCAAGAGCCCGCCCTTACCTCGACCGGGTGGAGGAGATGACCCGCCTTTTACTGATCATCAACCCCGACAATCCCAGGTACCTCGCACTCCAGGGG
Organism: Bacteroidales bacterium; assembly: GCA_046485255.1. Classification (GTDB taxonomy): domain Bacteria; phylum Bacteroidota; class Bacteroidia; order Bacteroidales; family UBA12481; genus UBA12481. Next base: position 5,052 of record JAWOHI010000133.1, on the reverse strand, counting down.
GCGCTCTATGGATTCAGGATGGGATATCAGCCCCAAAAGATCATGGTGATTGGACCCAAGTCGTTGAAAGTCATTAATCTGGCTCTCGAAATGGGACCGGACAGCCCTGAAGCCTGGATCGAATCAGGCAACAAGGACTGGCATATGCCGGCCGCTTTCGGAGGATCGAAAGAACGGGCCATCAGCAGTTATGAAAAGGCGATCCGGCTGATGGAGGCAGATCCGGCCTTCAACCGGAAGGATTGGTACTACCTGAATATCCAGATGATCCTGGCCGAATGGTATGCTTCGAGGAACCTGACGTTCCTCGCACAGGAGATCTACCGGAAACTGCTGTCCATTGAGCCGGCCTTCCAATGGGCTGGTGAGAAGATTATCCGGTAGGGACTCCTTTAGTCCAGGTTTGAGAGATTTGATCCGGTCCGGGTTAGCTCCAGGTCGTGAAAATCATAGCTGAAATCAGTCAGAGGCGATAGCGCTTTCATCCTGACCACCTCCGCCTGGCCGTCAAAACCCGGCTGGAACAGGACCAGGGCATCGGCGTTCAGGCTCCGGTCGGCCCACTTGGCCACGAAAGTGTAGCCCTTGTAATGATGGAGCTCTCCGGTCAGCTTGGGCGACCGCTCCGATGTGATCCGGAGCTGGCCATCCGACTCGTAAACAGAAACGTTGCCGAACCACGGATCTTTATAGGTGCCGGTCAATAGGTCGACCGCCGGCTGGTTGGGAAATCCTGCGGCGCGCTGATGCTCAACCCCGGCCCAGGTGGCCTCCACGACCCGGTCGGCTTGTCCGGTCCGGCTTTTCATTCGCTCCTCCAGGTTGGTGACCCAATCAACCCCACTGATTCCCAGGTAGCCATCCTTGATCTGGTTGGCTATGGCCGTGAATGCGGCTCCAACCTCCTGATTGGTCAGCACGATGATCCCGAGGTTAAGCTCCGGGTACAGGGTGATCTGGGTGACCATTCCGGCCAGTCCGCCGGTGTGGGAAACCTCCAGGTAGCCCTTTACGTCGGCCAGGACGAACCCGAGACCGTATGCCGTGAAGTGGGTGTTGTAGGGGATACTGGTGCGGGCGCCCATAAAAGTGTGCGGCGTCCACAGTTCGGACACCGTCGCCCGGTTCAACAGCCGCTCCTGACCATCCAGGCCAAAGGTGCCCCTGGCGAGCAGCATATTGACCCATTTGCTTAAGTCGTTGATATTAGAGTAGATGCCGCCCGCTGCATTCATCAACTCACCCCGGGTGCGGTCAATGACCTGCACCTGCCCCTCTACCGGGCAATGGGCGTCGATCACGTTGGAGGTGTCGCGCAGGCGGTTAAAACAGCTGCCGGTCTGGCTCATACCCAAGGGTTTGAGTATACGGGTTTCGACGAAATCCTCCCAGCTGGTTCCAGATACCCTTCCGATCACCTCCCCGGCAACAATGTATAGGTTATTGTCATAGTCATATTTCGACCGGAACGGAGACACCTGCTTGAGATACCGGAGGTTGTGGATGATCTCCTGGCGGGTGAAATCATTGCCGTCGGGCCAGATCATCAGGTCGCCGGCCCCCAGTCCCATCCCGCTGCGGTGGGTCAGCAGGTCGCGTATGGTAAAATCCTGCGTCACGTAAGGATCGTACAGCCGAAACTCCGGGATATGATCGACCACCTTGTCGTTCCACCCCAGCTTCCCCTCCTCTACCAGGATACCCAGCGCAGCCGCGGTAAACGCCTTCGAGTTAGAGGCAATCCCGAACAGGGTGTGCTCATCCACCGGTTTGCCGGTCCTCAATGACCGCACGCCATAACCCCGGGCGTGTACCACCTGGCCGTCCTTCACGATCCCGACGGCAATGCCCGGCACGTCAAAGGCCTTTAACGTCCGCTCCACGAGCTGCCCGATCTGCTCACCGGTCAATGGCTGAGCATGCGAAGTCAGCCAAAAGCCGAGGAAAAAGAGCGCCAAAAACATTCTTGTCACCTGTGATTTCATATCGTAATCGTTTATTTCATTCAATTCAATAACCCCAAAGATAACCGAACCAATAGTGAACGGCCTTTTTTTTACCTATTTTTACCTAATCCCTGATACCTAATACCTGATACCCAATGTTTAATCGTCTCGCCCTCCTTTCCGCCTGCATCATCCTGTTGTCCGCCTGCCGTGAGTCGAAGCCCGGAAGCAGTTATGTTGCCATTGATCCTGGCGAAAATCCGGAAAGCATCATCCGGAAAGCCTCGCGTGTGGTACCATCTGCCCGCCAGATAGCCTGGCAGGATCTGGAATACACCGCCTTCATCCATTTCGGAATGAACACCTTCACCGAAAGGGAGTGGGGGGCCGGCACAGAGGATCCCGCCTGGTTCAACCCCACCGAGCTGGATGCCCGCCAGTGGGCTTCGGTGATCAGTGAGGCTGGAATGCGGTTGGTCGTAATGAACGCCAAGCATCACGACGGATTCTGTAATTGGCCTTCGGCATTCACCGAACATTCCGTCAAGAACAGCCCGTGGCGAGATGGCGGAGGGGACCTGATCCGGGAGGTGTCGGTAGCCTGCCGGGAGTATGGCCTGAAGTTCGGAGTCTACCTTTCGCCCTGGGACCGCCACGAGCCCACCTACGGCACGGATGCCTACAATGATCATTTTGTCAACCAGTTGACTGAGCTGCTCACTAATTACGGGCAGGTGGATGAGGTCTGGTTTGATGGCGCCTGCGGAGAGGGGCCCAACGGGAAGCGCCAGGTGTACGACTGGCTACGCTATTATCAGACCATAAGGAAATTACAGCCACAGGCCGTCATCGCGATAATGGGTCCTGATGTGCGCTGGGTGGGTACCGAATCGGGATACGGAAGGGCCACCGAGTGGTCGGTGGTGCCGTATAACCTGACCAATACCGAACAGATTGCGGCGGGATCGCAGCAGGCACCGACCGATGGCGTTTTTATCCCCGCGGGCGATATGATGGAGCAGGACCTGGGGAGCCGGAGCCGGATCATCCAGGCTCCGGCCCTGATCTGGTATCCCTCCGAGGTGGATGTCTCCATCCGGCCCGGATGGTTCTATCACGCCAGTGAGGATAACCGGGTCAAAACCCCTGAAAAGCTTTTGGATATCTGGTTCTCTTCGGTTGGGCAGAACTCCCTGCTGCTGCTGAATATTCCTCCGGATAAGCGGGGCCTGATCCACGAGAATGACGTGAAGGCTTTGCTTGAATTTAAAGCATTGAGGGACAATATTTTTGGGGTTAACCTGGCGGCCGGATCAACCGTTACCGCAAGCAATACCGCTATCGGTTTCAAGCCCTCCAACGTGCTCATCCCCGGGCGGAAGAAGTCCTGGATGCCCAAAAAGGGCGAAACCAATGGCTGGCTTGAATTTGCGCTGGATGGGGAAAGAAGCTTTGATTGCCTGGAACTTCGCGAAAACATTGAGTATGGGCAACGCATCGAGCAGTTCTCCCTGGAGATCTGGAAGGAGAACCGCTGGAGGGAGGTGACACGCGCGACCACGGTTGGCTACTCCAGGCTGCTGCGGTTTTTACCCGTAACCGCCTCTAAAGTGAGGATCCGGATCATCCAGGCCCGCAATACCCCTGCCATCTGTTTTGCGGGATTGTACAAGCGGCTTCCGGAAGTGACGATCACCCCCGCTTCGGGCGCCTTCCTCGATTCGGTCAGGGTGGCCATCAAGTCCAACCAGGAGAGCGACCGGATCTTTTACACCACCGATGGCTCGGAGCCGGACAACGGCTCACTCCGGTACAGCGAACCTTTCTACATTTCGCAGTCCACCCGGATTCGTTCGGCTGCCTGCGACGACAGGGGCGTTTTTGGATTCCGGCGGGAAGCAGTCCTTACCAGGGCTGATTTCTCGATCGACTACCGCACTCCACCGAGCGCGAAATATCCCCCTAAGAACCAGATTATTCTGCTGGATGGGCGGCGGAGCGAGCCCGACTATTCCAATGGCGAGTGGCTCGGTTGGGAAGGGGAGGATATGGTTGCCGTGATCGATTTCGGCTCTGTACGCGATTTTGAGCAGGTCTCAGCCGATTTCCTCAATTCACCTGGCAGCTGGATCTTTCTGCCGATGGCAGTCCATTTCGAGTACTCAAACAACGAAACTTCCTGGTCGTCAGCCGGAAGCGTGAAAAACGAAACGGCGTGGGACCATTTCACCGGCGACCGGAAGGAGTTCTCACTGCAGCGGTCCTTTCAGGCCAGGTTCCTGAGGGTCACCGCCGTCGGGCAAAAGACCTGCCCGCCCGGCCACGCCGGCGCAGGTAATCCCTGCTGGCTGTTTTGTGATGAGGTGGGGTTTTAGACCTGACAGGTTTTAGACCTGACAGGTTTTTAAAACCTGTCAGGTTTATTAACCTGTCAGGTGTAGCACTTCCGCCTGCTCCTCCGTCAAACTCCCCGCGGTGAAAATGGCGAGGCCCTGGCCTCCGGCCTCCCTTACCTGGTGAAAGGTACGGGTCAGGACATCGGGCGTGAACACTTCGGGATGGTTGAGGATGCCCGCAAAGACCGGCGGCGAATCTCCTATCTCGGCCCGTATCTCCCGGATGCAGTCTCCAATCCAGTCGGTCGGCTCCAGGTAGAACTGATGGTAGAGCATCGGCATATAGGCGTCGAGGCCAAACCGTGGCCAGTCCTGCCTGACCATCGAACGCGACATCTCCGGGGTGGGGAAGACGGCCCCCGTGATGAGCGATCCAGCCTGATGGACCGCCGCAACCACGGCCCGGACGACATCCACGAGCAGGTCGAGCCGGTATTGGTGCCATTGAACATCCGCTGAAGGATCTGGCTGGCTCATCGGGTCGTATCCGAATCGCTTGCTGAACCCCTCACGGCAATGGTTGCAATAGCAATAATCAAATTCGGGCATTTCGTGGTCCTGGACCAGGTTGTATTTGGGTAGCAAGCCTACCGGCAGGTAAATATCGGAGTACCTCACATAGTCGAGGTGTACGCCTTTGACTCCGGAAATGGCGGACAGGGAGACATAATCCCTGACCAGCAGGTCGCGCACCTCCGGCCGGGAGGGGC
>JAWOHI010000123.1:0-4084 GCA_046485255.1 Bacteroidales bacterium | reverse complement strand
GCCGGCCAGCTCATCCTGTCGCGCAAGCTGCAAACCGGCAATCCCGCCAACTTCAACTCTTACTACCTGGCATTCAAGTTCATCAAGATGATCGCCATCCTGGTGTTTCTTGTTGCCTGGCTTTTAAGCCACAAGGAGACCTCCATCCCATTTATTATCAGCGCCTTCATCATTTATTTGGTCTACGTTGTCTTTGAAACCAGGGCTCTTAACCGGATCGTGCAGAACAGGGGAACCTGACTTTTTTTATATTTGCTACCTTGCTGAATATTATGGGGATGATTAGATGGATTGTTGCCCTGGCGACCTATCTCCTGATGGCGGTTCCGGGGCTTGCGCTGAACGACGGGCCATCCGGCTCCTCCGAAGAACATCCGGAGGGACACGAAAAGGTGGCCTTTGACCCGGGCAGCTTCATCCTCGAGCACGTGATGGACTCCTATGAGTGGCACGTCCTCACCGTCGGTAAAACGCACATCAGCATACCCCTTCCGGTGATCCTCTATACGAAGGCGCTGGGACTGAACATTTTCCTCTCCTCACGATTCCACCACGGCCAATCCTCCTACAAAGGGTTCGCCATTGCAAAAGAGGGCGCGCACAAGGGAAAGATCACCCGGGTGGATGAGGAGGGGCACCAATTGGCCGGAGTGGCCCTGCCGATCGACCTCTCCATCACCAAAACCGTCTTCGCAATGCTGATCAGCCTGCTGCTGATCCTGCTGATATTCATTCCGGTAGCAAGGAAGTATCTCAATAATCCCGGCCGCGCACCATCCGGATTCCAGTCGCTCATCGAGCCCATCATCCTGTTTGTACGTGACGACATCGCCATTCCATCCATCGGGCGGAACCGGTATGAGAAGTTCCTGCCCTTTTTGCTCACCATCTTCTTCTTCATCCTCTTCAACAACCTGATGGGGATCATCCCCATTCCACCGGGCGGAGCCAACGTGACCGGCAACATCGCCATCACGGCCGTCCTGGCCGTGGCAACCTTTGTCATCACCACCTTGTCGGCCGACCGCCACTATTGGAAGCACATCTTCAATGCCCCCGGGGTGCCCTGGTGGCTGAAGTTCCCCATACCATTGATGCCTTTCATCGAACTGATGGGGGTGTTCACCAAACCGCTAGTTTTGTGTATCCGGCTCTTTGCCAATATTTTAGCAGGACATTTCATCGTGCTAAGCTTTATCGTCCTCATCTTCATTTTCGGACAGATACACTGGATCGCCGGATATGGGGTGTCGGTGATCTCAGTGCTCTTCTATGTGTTTATGACCCTCCTGGAGTTGCTGGTGTCATTTATCCAGGCTTATGTTTTCACGCTCCTGTCGGCCCTCTACTTCGGTATGGCCCGCGAGGAGGCTCACGCGTAATTTCTTAACATCAAATAAATCAGCAGTATGCTAAGTTTCATTCTTCTCTTGTTACAGGCAGCATCAAATGTTGCACTGGCCAAAATGGGTGCTGCCCTGGGAGCCGGCCTGGCTGCCATCGGGGCTGGTATCGGGATCGGTCAGATCGGGAACCGGGGGATGGAGGCTATTGCCCGCCAGCCTGAGTCGGTGGGAGATATCCGGTCGAATATGATCGTCGCGGCCGCACTGGTTGAAGGTGCTGCCTTCTTTGCAATGATCGTCTGCCTGCTGATCGTTTTTCTTGCTTAATTAACCGGTTGCAGCCCGGGATTACGGGTTGCAACCGGTTTAACCTTACGGACAATGGGATTAGTATCACCAGATTACGGGACTATCTTTTGGATGGTTTTGGCTTTTTCGATTGTCTTCTTCATTCTGAAGCGGTTTGCCTGGGGGCCGATCCTCAAGATGCTTCAGGAGAGGGAACAGTCGATAGACCAGGCCCTTAAGGCGGCCGACCAGGCCAGGGAGGAGATGACCCGCCTGAAAGCGGGCCACGAGGAGTTGCTCCTGCAGAGCCGGGCCGAGCGCGATATCCTGCTGGCTGAAGCACGCCGGATACGAGAGCAGATGATTGAGAAGGCCCACCTTGAGGCGGCTGCGGAGTCGTCCCGCCTGCTGGAGCAGGCCCGGAACCAGATCGGGCAGGAGAAGAGTGCCGCCATTAATGAGATCCGCCTGCAGGTGGCCGACCTGTCGCTAGAGATCGCTGAAAAGATCCTGAGGAGAGAGCTGGCCGACCGGCAGGAGCAGGAATCGCTGATCCGCGAGGAACTGAGGGACTTGAAACTGAATTGATCCGATGAATGAAGCCCGCATAGCAGCCCGTTACTCCAGGGCACTTTTTTCGTTAGCTACCGACAGGGGGCTCGACGAGGAGGTCAGAAGCGACCTGGCCAAGCTGATCCGCCTGAGGAAGGAGTCGGCCGAATTCCGATTGCTGCTCGGAACCCCCGTGCTCCGTAGTTCTGAAAAGATCAGGATGTTAAACAAGGCGCTCACCGGGACCGTGAGCAATCTGACCCTGGATTTCATAGCCCTCCTGATTGGCCACCATAGGGAGTTGTGCCTCGAATCGGTGGTCAGGATGTACAACCACCTCCTAAAATCCAGCCACGGAATCCTGGAGGCCCGGATCCTGACGGCCGGGCCGGTGAAGGAGGAGCTTGTGGAGGAGATCACCGGTCGCCTGGCGAAGCACGCCGGGGCCAGGATCGAGATGAGCCACGAAATTCGCGAGGAGCTCATCGGTGGCTTCATCCTCCAGCTGGAGGACCAACAACTGGATGCCAGCGTACTGGCCCAGCTGAAGCAAATCAGAAACGAATGGCGTGAAGCGCAGAAATAGAAGGATTGTTGGATAGACAAATAGACGAACAGAAAAATATGATAACGATCAAGCCGGCTGAAATATCCCGCATTTTAAGACAGCAGTTGGAAGGAATGAACCTGAATGCCAACCTGGAGGAGGTTGGCACCGTCTTGCAGGTGGGTGACGGGATTGCACGCATCTTTGGATTATCCAGCGTTCAGAGCAACGAGCTGGTGGAGTTCAGTAATGGGGTAATGGGCATTGTCCTGAATCTTGAGGAGGACAATGTCGGAGCCGTCCTGCTCGGCCCATCCAAGGGGATTCGTGAGGGCGACCTGGTTAAGCGCACCCGTCGTATCGCGTCGGTGCCGGTCGGAGAGGGGCTCCTGGGCCGGGTGATCGACACCATCGGGCAGCCTCTCGACGGGAAAGGACCCATCCAGGGCGACCTGATCGACCTGCCGCTGGAGCGGAAAGCCCCGGGAGTGATCTTCCGGCAGCCTGTCAACACCCCGGTGCAGACCGGCATCAAGGCCATCGATGCGATGATCCCGATCGGCCGCGGGCAGCGGGAACTGATCATCGGCGACCGCCAGACGGGCAAGACCGCCATCGCCGTCGATACCATCATCAACCAGAAGGAGTTTTATGAACAGGGCAAGCCCGTCTATTGCATCTACGTGGCCATTGGCCAGAAAGGTTCCACCGTGGCCCATATTGCCCGGACCCTCGAGGAGCACGGGGCAATGGACTATACGGTGATCGTGATGGCCACTGCCAGCGACCCGGCCGCCCTCCAGTTCTACGCACCTTTTGCCGGCACCGCCATCGGCGAGTTTTTCCGTGATACCGGCCGGGATGCCCTGATCATCTTTGACGATCTCTCCAAGCAGGCGGTCTCCTACCGCGAGGTCTCCCTTCTGCTGCGCCGCCCGCCGGGACGAGAAGCCTACCCGGGCGACATATTCTATCTTCACTCCAGATTGCTGGAACGCGCCGCCAAGATCATCGAAAGCGACGAGGTGGCCCGGAAGATGAACGACCTGCCGGAAGCCCTCAGACCAAAAGTGAAAGGCGGAGGCTCCCTGACCGCCCTGCCGATCATCGAGACCCAGGCCGGGGACGTGTCGGCCTATATCCCGACCAACGTCATCTCCATAACCGACGGACAGATCTTCCTGGAGACGGGACTGTTCAATGCTGGAATCCGGCCGGCCATCAACGTGGGGATATCCGTGTCGAGGGTGGGGGCTGCCGCCCAGATCAAATCGATGAAAAAAGTGGCCGGATCACTCAAGCTCGACCAGGCCCAATATCGCGAACTGGAGGCTTTCTCGAAATTCGGATC
>JAWOHI010000291.1:0-3073 GCA_046485255.1 Bacteroidales bacterium | reverse complement strand
CACTCCTCCGAGGATCCGGTCGTACCAGCCGTTGGGCGACCTGTTGATCCATTACGGGTGGAACGCTGAGCCGGAATCTTACCGGCGAAGCCTTGACCTGAAAGATGGTGTTGCATCGGCCACGTTTACCGTCGATGGCCAGCGTTACAGGCAGGAGGTCTATTCATCCGCGCCAGACAACCTGGTCGTGGTCACTCTCAGGGCACTGGACAAGGGGGCGCTGGACGTGGACCTTAGGCTTTCGCGCGAAAAAGATGCCGTGGTAACTGCCACGGACGATGGCAGGCTCCTGCTGGAAGGGCAGATCATTGACGAAGAGGACCCATTGGCCGGCCCGGCCGGTGCGCATATGAAGTTTGCCGGTGAAGCGAGGGTCACCCGCTCAGGAGGGCGGATGGAGGCGAATGTGGAGGCTGGGCTCATCCGGATTTTCGGGGCGAGGATGATCACCGTGCATCTGACCGCGGCCACCGATTATTCCATCCAACGGTTGGATTTCGACCGTACCATCGACCCCGGGGCGGTCTGTTCAGTCATGCTGGACCAGGCTGGCAGGCGGTCGGGCCGCGACCTGTTCAGCCGCCACCGCGAGGAGTATCGTAACCTGTTTGACCGGGTATCGCTGGATCTGGGCGATAGAGAGCTGGACACCCTGCCGACGGACATCCGTCTGGCCCGACTCCGCGATGGGCAGGAAGATAACGGATTGATTGCGATGTATTTCCAGTATGGGCGCTACCTGTTGATGGGATCATCGCGAAGCCCTGCGGTGCTGCCGGCCAATCTGCAAGGCATCTGGAACAAGGACTTTAAGGCCGCCTGGAATTCAGATTTCCACACCAACATCAACCTCCAGATGAATTACTGGCCTGCTGAGGTGTGCAACCTGTCTGAAACGGTGGCTCCGCTTACCGGCTTTATGCAGGAGCTGATGGTTCCGGGAGCTGCAACGGCGCGGGAGATGTACGGGGCTGAAGGATGGGTTTTCCATCACCTGGTTGATCCTTTTGGCCGCACCGGGGTAGCCGACGGGGTATGGGGCATCACGCCGCTAAACGGCCCGTGGATGACTTTTACGGTTTACGAGCATTTCCTGTTCAGCAGGGATACGCAATTTCTCCGCGAGGTGGCCTGGCCAATGATGAGGGGATCGGCGGAGTTCGTTCTCGGTTTCCTGGTGGAATCACCTGAGGGCTATCTGGTTACCAATCCTTCCCATTCGCCTGAGAACGCGTTTTTCGTCCCGGGCACCCGTGAGCGCTCCTCCCTGACTTACTCGGCCACGATTGACACCGAGATCCTGAACGCGTTGTTCGATCAGTGTCTGGAGGCCAGTAAGATCCTGGGAGTTGACGAAGGTTTCGCCAACCGGATCAGACAGGCCCAAATGCGTCTGCCCCCGGTGCGAATCAATCCGTTAGGGGTAATCCAGGAGTGGATCCACGATTATGAGGAGGTGGAGCCGGGGCACCGCCATATGTCTCATCTTTTAGGTCTCTTTCCGCTGGCGCAGTTTACGCCGGAGAGCCCCGAACTGTTCGAGGCGGCCCGGGCGACCATTGAGCGGAGGCTCTCCTTTGGCGGAGGCCAGACCGGCTGGAGCCGGGCCTGGATCATCTGCATGTATGCCCGGCTGCTCGACGGAGATCAGGCTTATCAAAACATTCTGAGCCTGTTGCGGCACAGTACCCAGAGCAACCTTTTCGACACCCATCCGCCGTTCCAGATAGACGGTAATTTTGGCGGAACGGCCGGGATTGCCGAGATGCTGCTCCAATCTCACAACGGGATCATCCGACTGCTTCCGGCTCTGCCGGCGGCCTGGGAGCAGGGTGAGGTCAGGGGGCTCAGGGCCCGCGGCGGCTTTGAGTTGGACCTGAAATGGGAGGCTGGCCGGCTGAATGAGGCTGCCATCCGGACCAAACAAGGCGGAACCGCCAGGATCGCGCACGACGGCGGGATCCTGACGGTCCATCTTGGTCCCGGCGAGAGCAGGGAACTCACTTTTTAAAATGGCCGTTAAAACTGGGGAACCGGGTACCCTGACAGGGCTTCGTGATTCTTGTTGATCACCTCCTGGGGCAGTTCGTAATCGGTCAGCTGGCCGTTCAGGTATTTGTCGTAACCCATCAGGTCGAGCAAGCCGTGGCCGCTCAGGTTGAACAGGATCACCTTCTCCTTCCCCTCCTCCCGGGCTTTTTTAGCCTCCTGAATGGTGGCGGCGATGGCGTGGCTCGACTCGGGTGCCGGAATGATGCCTTCGGTCCGGGCGAACAGTAGTCCGGCCTCGTAGCATTCGAGCTGATTGATCGCCCTTGGGGTCATCAGACCATCCATCACGGCCCGGCTTACCAGCGGCGACATACCGTGGTAGCGTAGGCCGCCTGCGTGGATCGGGGCGGGTATGAAATTGTGCCCGAGCGAGTGCATCGCCACCAGCGGGGTCATTTTCGCGTTATCCCCGTGATCATAAACGTAATGTCCCCGCGTAAGTGTCGGACAGGAGGCGGGCTCCACCGGGATGATCTCAATGTCGGCCCCGTGAATCTTGTCATAGGTGAATGGGAACGAGAGGCCGGCGAAGTTGCTGCCGCCCCCGGCACAACCGATCACGATGTCGGGAAGCCTTTCACCCACTTTCTCCAGCTGTTTCTTGGCTTCCAGCCCGATGATGGTCTGGTGGAGCATCACGTGGTTGAGCACACTGCCCAGGGAATACTTGGTCTCACCGGTCGGGTCGGTAACCGCTGCCTCAATGGCTTCGCTGATGGCGATGCCGAGGCTGCCCGGCGTGTCTGGAAACTCCTCCAGAACCGCCCGGCCTGCCTGGGTTTCCATACTGGGACTCGCGATGCACTGGGCTCCCCAGGTTTGCATCATCAGTTTCGGCATCGGCTTTTGGTCAAAGCTGACCCTCACCATAAACACCTTGCAATCCAGTCCGACCAGCGTACAGGCAAAAGCGAGGGCGCTGCCCCACTGCCCGGCTCCCGTCTCGGTGGTCAGGTGCTTGGTGCCGGCCTGCTTGTTGTACCAGGCCTGTGCCACTGCCGTATTGGGTTTGTGGCTGCCT
>JAWOHI010000309.1:0-2563 GCA_046485255.1 Bacteroidales bacterium | reverse complement strand
ACACCAAGCCCATTGCCGATTTTACCATCACCCCCCCATTGGGCACCACGGAGACGACCTTCACCTTTGACGCCTCCTCCTCGACCGACCTCGAAGATGGGATTGAAGCCCTTGAGGTTCGGTGGGATTGGGAGTCAGATTCCGTTTTTGATACGGAGTTTAGCAAGACCAAGATCATCCAGCATAAGTTTGACCGTGGCGGGACCTTTTACGTGACGGTTGAGGTGAGGGACAGCAAGGGTTCCACCAACCGCTATACCGATTATGTCAGGGTCAACTGGTCGAACCGCCCGCCCAAAGCCTCGTTCACCGTTACTCCCTCGAGGGGCTATCTACAGGATATTTTCCGCTTTGATGCCTCGGCCACCAATGATGCCGAGGACAAGAACACCGACCTGCGGGTCCGCTGGGACTGGGATGGCGACGGGACCTGGGACACTCAGTACTCCAAGACCAAGATTGAATCCCACCAATACAGTGCAGCCGGTACGTATACCGTCAAGATGGAGGTGATAGATTCCGGCGATTCCACCGATGAAACGACCTACACGCTGGAGGTGGGTGAGAACAACCAGCCGCCGCAGCCCCCGGCCAATCCCGTGCCGGCTGACCAGGCCGCTGACCGGAGTACGCTCTGTATCCTTTCCTGGACCTGCACCGATCCGGATGCCGACGTACTCAAGTTCGACATCTATTTCGGCACTGCCGCCAACCCGCCGCTGATTGCTCAGAATGTGACTGATTATCAGTATACTTGTAAGCCGTTGGAATACAATACGACCTATTACTGGAAGGTCGTGGCCAAGGATCCTTACGATCACGTGGTCAGCAGCCCGGTTTGGAGTTTCACCACCAACACGCCTGACTACCAGATGGGCAGCTTTACTGATTCACGCGACGCCAGGGTGTACAAAACGGTGAACATCAACGGGCAGATCTGGATGGCGGAAAACCTGAACATCGGGACGATGATCCACGGAACCACCGGCGGTGACGATGGGAACGGCTTTATGAGGGACAACAACAAGATCGAGAAGTACTGCTACAAGAACGATCCGGTCAACTGCAACCTGTATGGTGGTCTTTACCAATGGGACGAGGCGCTGGGTTATAACCTCCAGGAGAAGGCTTCAGGCATTTGTCCGCAGGGATGGCATATTCCCTCGAATGATGAATGGATACAGCTCGCCCAATCACTCGAGCCGGTCGACGGCGAGACCCTGGCCGGCGACAAGATGATCCTGGGGAGCAAGTCGGGTTTCCAGGCCCTCTTCTCAGGGTACTTCATCTTTTCCGACAAGAATTTCTTCGATCTGGGCCAGGCCGCCTATTTCTGGACCTCCACCATCAACCCGGATATCAACCATCTGGCCATCCTCCGGTCGATCTACCGCAATATGCCTGCCCTGCAAAAGGATACTGGAAGGCAGTACAATGGGTTGCCGGTGAGGTGCATAAAAGACTATTAAAAGACGGCAGACAGCGGACTGCGGACAGCAGGAAGAGATGAAGGTGATTGTTGCGATAACGGGTGCATCGGGGGCGGTTTACGCGCACCGGATGTTAAGGCGGCTCGCGGAGCTGGGGGAGCGTCTTGAGGAGGTAGCCCTGGTGGTATCGCGGACGGCGGAAGAGGTGTGGCGTTATGAGCTGCCTGGGGAGCCGTTGGAGCAGCACGCGTTCAAGCGGCACGACCCGGAGAGCTTTTTTTCTCCAGTGGCCAGTGGATCAGCCGGTTATGATGCGATGATCGTGGTTCCATGCTCGGTGGGGACATTGGGCCGCATCGCCGCCGGCACGGCGGATGACTTGATTGCCCGCGCCGCCGACGTGATGCTCAAGGAGCGCCGCAAGCTGATCCTTGTCCTCCGCGAGGCCCCCTATAACCTGATCCACATCCGGAACATGGCCGCCGTCACCGAAGCCGGAGCGGTGGTGATGCCCGCGAACCCCTCCTTTTATATGAATCCCCAATCCATTGAAGAGCTTTGTGATACTGTTGTGGAACGGGCGATGGTTTTAGCTGGGGTCATCAGTGGTGGCAGGGGATTCATGACGGCGGACAGCAGACGGCAGACGGCCGAAGAGGACGGCGGACCGCAGACAACAGACCGCGGTTAAGAGAGTAAGGAGGATTTGAATGATTGTAGTCGGGCGAAGAGCCGGTTGGCTATTTGGTCGCATTTCGTTAAATAATGATTATCAGTAATATAATCATTTCTCTGAATAATTTTAAGGCAAGCAACGGTTTCAACTAAGGACCTGATTGCGATTTTCAGGAATTGAACCTGTTCAGCATTGGTTGTTGCAATTGAACCTTCGGCTATGTTTAAACAAATGCTCGTTGCTGCCCTTCTGAGTTGAGACTTGAGGTTAAACTCTTCATCTTTTGGTAATTGCTTGATCAGGCGATAAACCGAATCGAGATAATCAAGCGATTCCCGCCACACCACCAGCCGCTCAAACTTAAACTCTTTACCTATTTCATTCATATTTAAACTATTTAAAGTTCTTCCTGTTAACTCCGGTCCTCTTCGGCCGTCTGCAGTCCGCCGTCCGCCGT